>NZ_JBHYGR010000032.1:54259-73109 GCF_042738155.1 Kitasatospora sp. NPDC059088
GGGCGGGGGCGCGTTGCCGTATGTGCGGGCCGGCGGCCCCCCCGCCCCGGGGCGCCCGCGTCGCGGCGCGGCGGCCCCCCCCCCCCGGCGGGGGCGCCCCCCCCCCCGCCCCCCGGCCGAGCGCGCTGGAGGAGGTCCGGCGGCTGCTGGTGCACGAGCCGCGCGGGCACGCCGGGATGTACGGCGGGTTCCTGGTGCCGCCGGACGACGACGAGGCCCACCTGGGCGTGCTGTTCTGGCACAAGGACGGCTACTCGACCGCCTGCGGGCACGGCACCATCGCGCTCGGCGCCTGGGCCGTGGACTCCGGGCTGGTCCCGGCCCCCGCGGACGGCGTGGCCCGGGTGCGGATCGACGTCCCCTCCGGGCGGGTCACCGCGCTGGTGCGGCGGAGCGGCGGGCGCACCACCGGGGTCACCTTCCGCAACGTGCCGAGCCAGGTCAGCGCCTTGAAGCTGCCGGTCGAGACCTCGCGGGGGACGGTCGAGGTCGCGGTGGCGCACTCCGGGGCGTGCTACGCCTCGGTGCCGGCCGCAGCCCTCGGGCTCGCCGTCGAGCCCGGGCTGCTGCCCGAACTCGTCGCCGCGGGGCGGGAGATCAGGGCGCTGCTGGCCGGGTCGGAGGCCGTCGCGCACCCGACCGACCCGCGGCTCTCCGGGGTGTACGGGGTCGTGCTGTACGACGAACTTCCTGCGGAGGAGGGGGTGTTGAGCCAGCGCAACGTCGTGGTGTTCGCGGACGGGCAGATCGACCGCTCGCCGTGCGGCTCCGGCACCTCCGCGCGGCTCGCGGTGCTCGCCGCCGAAGGGCGGATCGCGCCGGGCGAGGAGCTGCGGCACGAGTCCGTCATCGGCACCGTGTTCACCGGGCGGGTGGTGGGCGGCGGCGACCCGCTGGGGGAGGGCGTCGTCACCGAGGTCGGCGGGACGGCGTACCGCACCGGGGAGCACCTGTTCGTGCTGGAGCCCGGGGACGCGCCGGGGTTCACGCTGTGACCCCCGATGCCGTGACCCCCGATGCCGTGACCCCTGATGAGCTGCCCGGCGCGGGGGCTGAGCCGCTCCAGTACGCCGTGCCGGGCACCGGCGGGATCGGGCCCGCCGAGGCGGTGCGGGCGATCGAGCGGGTGCTGCTGGACGGGCTCGACCCGGAGGCGGCGCCCGCCCGGTCGGCCGTACCGGTGCCCGCCGGCGAGCTGCTGCTGATGCCCGCCGCCACCGGGCCGTACGCCGGGGTGAAGATCGCCGGGGTGGCGCCGGCCAACCCCGCGCGCGGACTGCCCCGGATCACCGGCAGCTACCTGCTGCTGGACGGGCCGACGCTCCAGCCGCTGGCGCTGCTGGACGGCGCGGCCCTCACCGCCCTGCGCACGCCCGCCGTGACGGCGGCGGCGCTGGCGCGGCTCGCGGTCCCGGAGGCCGAACACGTGGTGGTGTTCGGCTCCGGGCCGCAGGCCTACGGGCACCTGGACGCGCTGCTCACCGTGCGGCCGCTGCGGCGGCTCACCGTGGTGGCGCGGCACGCCGGACGGGCGGCCGCGCTGGCCGAGTACGGGCGGGCGCTCGGGCTGACCGCCTCGGTGGGCGGGCCGGAGGCGGTCGGTCGGGCGGACCTGGTGGTCTGCTGCACGACCGCGCGCACCCCGCTGTTCGACGGAGCGCTGGTGCCCGACCACGCGGCCGTCGCGGCGGTCGGCTCGCACGAACCGGATGCCCGGGAGGTGGACGAGGTGCTGGTCGGGCGGGCCGAACTGTACGTGGAGGCGCGGGCCGTCGCGGCCCGGGAGGCCGGGGACCTGCTGCTGGCGGGCGCGCTCGGGCGGCGGCAGGTGTGGAACCTGGCCGAGCTGCTGCGCGGCGACGCACTGCTGCCGCAGGGGCGGCCGCGGTTCTTCAAGAGCGTCGGGATGGCCTGGGAGGACCTGGCGGTGGCGGCGGAGGTGTACCGGGCCGGGGCGCCGTCGTCGCCTCAGTCCCCGTAGAGGCTGAGCCAACTCCCCGGTATAGCTGCGCAGTTGGCGAGCAGGTTGCGCAGGTCGCGGACGGCCGCCCGCTGCGGTTCGGTGGTGCAGCGGGCGAGCAGGGCGGTGGCCTCCTCGAAGGCGGCGGCCGCGTCCTGCTCGTTGAAGTGGGTGTCGCCGTACGGGTCGATCCGGGCGAGCCGGTGGTCGGCGGGCCGGGTGTGCGCGGCCAGGGCGGCGGCGAGGGCCGGGCCGTGGCCGGTGGACAGGTGCAGCAGGGCGGGGGCGGTGCGGCCGGCGTCGGGCCGGCCGTCGTGCAGGGCGATCTCGATGCCCACGTTCCGGTCTCTCCGTTCGTCCGAGGGTGTTCCGGCGGTCGCCGGTGTGGCGTCGACCGTTGTGCCGACCGGTGGTCGCTGCCACCATGAACGTCGGCGGCGGCGACCGTGACAGGCTGTTCGGATTCCCGGCTTGTTGCACGCTCAACGTAACGTGACATTGTACGCTGGTGTTCTGCACCCACCGGAGGAACACCATGGCCGAGCTCAAGTCCCGCACCCTGATCTCCGTGCAGGAGCGGCTCCGAGACCAGGTCGCCCACGCGCTCCGGGCGGCCCTGATCTCCGGCGAACTGCGCCCCGGCGTCGTCTACTCCGCCCCCGCCCTCGCCGCCGACTTCGGTGTCTCCGCGACCCCCGTCCGCGAGGCCATGCTCGACCTCGCCCGGGAGGGCCTGGTCGAGGCCGTCCGCAACAAGGGCTTCCGGGTCACCGAACTGACCGAGCGCGACCTCGACGACTACACCGGCATCCGCGCCCTGATCGAGGTCCCCACCGTCGGCCTGGTCACCCGCACCGCCACCAAGGAGCAGCTGGAGCGGCTGCGCCCCGAGGCCGAGGCGATCGTCGCGGCGGCGCGCAAGCACGACCTGATCGGCTACCTGGAGGCGGACCGGCAGTTCCACCTCGACCTGCTCGGGCTGGCCGGCAACGCCCGGCTGGTGGAGGTCGTCGGCGACCTGCGCAAGCGCTCCCGGCTGTACGGGCTGACCCGGCTGGACGAGCTGGGGCAGCTGGTCTCCTCGGCGGAGGAGCACGTCGAGCTGCTCGACCTGATGCTGAGCGGCGACGCGGAGGCGGCCGAGGCCTGCATGACCCGCCACCTCAGCCACGTCCGCTCGCTCTGGGCGGGCCAGGACGAGGAGGCCGAGGCGGAGCGCCCGGGCCTGCGGCTCCGGGCTCGGTAGGGGGCTAAACCACCCGTTCGGGTGAATGCGGAGGATCGGGCGTCGGAGGGTGCCCGCGCTCTACCATGATGGTCCCGACATCGGCAGCCAGGAGGATTTCCATGTCCGCCGCCGCAGTGGAAGGACCCTTCGAGCAGGTGACGTTGCTCGAAGCCGCAGAGCTGATCTCCGATCGACTCGTGGGGCACCGGGTCGAGGTTCTTGGAGGACAGATCACGGTGACGCCGCCTCCGGACGGGCCGCACAATGACATGCTCACCGACCTGATCATCCCTTTGTCGGCGGCGGGGCTCCATGGTGATGTGTCCCGAGTGGTCCCGGGGATGGGTCTGTGGTTGCCGAGCGGACCGTCCGATTATGCGGTTCCGGATCTGTGTGTCGTCGATGCCGACTACCGAGAACACCTGATCGAGCTCAATTGCTATGACCCGATGGTCTTCCGTCTTGTACTGGAAGTGACATCGTCGAACTTCACGACTGATCTGAAGGTCAAGCCTCTGCTGTACGCCGAGGCAGGGGTGCCCGTCTACGTCATCGTGGACCGGATCGGGCGTCGGGTCCTGGTGATGACGGACCCTGTGGACGGCGTGTACCGGGAGCAGGCCGTCCACGCCTCGGGGGAGTTCACCTTGCCGGAGTCGATCGGCGCGGTGGTGGCCCTGAGCGTGGACGACCTCCTCTTCTAACGGGTCGGAGCGGGGATGGTCACGCGGCCGTCGTGGACCTCGGCGATCTGGTCGACGGCGGTCAGGTGGGTGCGGTCGTGGGTGACCAGGACGGTGGCGGTCGCCCGGCGGTGGGTGAGTTCGGTGATCAACTCCAGGACGGCCGCGCCGCGTTCGTGGTCGAGGGCGCTGGTGGGCTCGTCCACCAGCAGCACCGTGGGGTCGTTCATCAGGGCGCGGGCGATGTTGACCCGCTGGCGCTGTCCGCCGGAGAGCTGGTGCGGGCGGCGGGCGGCCTGGTCGCGCAGGCCGACGGCGTCCAGGAGTTCCAGGGCGCGGGGGAGGGCGCTGCGGGGGGAGCGGCCGTCCAGGTGGGCCATCACCTGGAGCTGTTCCGCGGCCGTCAACGAGGGCAGCAGGTTGGGCTGTTGGAAGACGATGCCGATCCGGGTGCGGCGCAGGGCGGTGAGTTCGGCGCGGCCGAGGCCCGCGGTGTCGGTGCCGTCCACGACGACCCGGCCGGTGTCCGGGCCGATCAGGGTGGCGGCGACGGCCAGCAGGCTGGACTTGCCGGAGCCGGACGGGCCGACGACGGCCGTGAGGGTGCCCTTGGGGACGGTCAGCGAGATGTCGTCCAGGGCGGTGAGCCGGCCGTCGCCGTCCGGGTAGGTCAGGGTGATGCGGTCGAGTTCCAAGCTCATGCGCCCGCCTCGCTTCGCTCGGCGGGGGCATTCGCCCACGCGCACCTTTCGATGGTCACTTCGCTTCGCTCGTTCAACGGGCGCTCCCCAGGGCGGTCAGCGGGTCGACGGAGGTGATCCGCCGGATGGACAGGGCCGCGCCGATCGCGCCGAGGGCGATCATGACGACGGCGGGCAGCAGCAGGGTCGGGGCGTCCAGGACGAACGGCACGGCGGAGCCGATCAGCGAGCCGGCGCCGAGGGCGATCGCGGTGCCGACGGCCGTACCGAGCACCAGCAGCAGCACCGCTTGGCCGAGGGCGTCGCGCAGCAGGTAGCGGGTGGAGGCACCGAGCGCCTTGAGCACGGCGATGTCGCCGCTGCGCTGGATCGTCCAGACGGTGAAGAAGGCGCCGATGACCAGGGCGGAGATGGCGAACAGGAAGCCGCGCATCAGCTGGAGGGAGCCGTTCTCGGAGGTGTACGAGCCGATCGCGGCGAGGGCGTCGTCCCGGGTGCGGGTCACGGTGCCGTGGTGGGCGTCGGCGGCGGTCAGGTCGGCGCCCGCGGCGGTGTGGAGGGCGATGACGGTGGCGTGGCCGGCGCCGCCGGGGGCGAACTGCTGCCAGTCGGCGAGGCTGGTCCAGATCACCGGGGTGTGGCTGTAGGCGGCGTCGCCGTCGACGGCGGCCACCTGCAGCGGGTGCCCGGCGAGGGTGAAGCCGGTGCCGGGCGTGAGGCCGCCCAGCTTCTCGGCGGCGGTCCGGGAGAGCACCGCCCTGCCCGGGGCGATCAGGCCGCCCTGCGGGGCCAGGTCGGAGCCGTCGGGGACGCCGAAGGCGGAGAGCGCGGCGGTGCGCTGTCCGGCGGCGGCCTTGGTGGTGGTGATGCCGAGCGGCTGGGCGGAGGTGACGCCGGGCTCGCGCGCCCAGGCCTGCCACTGGTCGGGGGTGACCTGGGAGTCGGTGAAGTTGAGTTCCTGGCCGTCGGCGGGCTTGCCGAAGACCAGGTGGTCGGCGGGCAGCCCGCTGATCGCGGAGATGTTCTGCCGGCCGAGTCCGGCGGTCAGCCCGGACAGCATGCCGACCAGGACGGTGATCAGCACGATGACGGTTCCCATCAGGGCGAACCGCCCCTTGGCGAACCCCAGATCCCTCCAGGCGACGAACACGGTGGGCCTTTCTGCGGGCGGAGCGGTGGACGGTGCGGTGGGGCGGATGGAACGGTGGGGTGGACGGTGCGGTGGACGGAACGAGCGATGCCCCCACGGTCGCCGAGCAGGGGGCCCGCGGGCATCGCGCCGGGGATTGCATCCTGGGCATCAAAGGGCAGAAGCGGAGTTCAACCTTTTGATTGATGCCGGGCACCGGGCCGGAACTTAGGCTGGAGGGATGGCGACCGAACGATCCAGAACCACTCCCGTCGCCCTCGTCCTCCGGCTCTGCCTGCACCTGCTGGTGGCGGGCCTGCTGGCGCTCGCCGTTGCCCGGGCCGCCTTCGCCGCCCGGGGCGGGGACCCGGCCGCCGTGGGCGCCGCGGCCTCCGCGATGGCCGCCGTGTACGCCGTCGGACCGAGGCTGGCCGCCGTGCACCGGTCCCGTCGGGGCGCGGCGCTCTGGCTGGCCCTGCTCGGCGTCACCTGGGCGGGCGTGCTGGTCGCCACCCAGGACGGGGTGTGGCTGGCGTTCCCGCTGTACTTCCTGGAACTGCACCTGCTCGGCCGGCGCAGCGGGCTGGTCGCGGTCGGCCTGACGGCCGCGGCGGCGATCGCCGGATGGTCCTTCCACCAGCACGCCTTCAACCTGGCCGCCTCCATCGGGCCGCTGCTCGGCGCGGCCGTCGCCACCGCCACCGTGCTCGGCTACCAGGCGCTGTACCGGGAGAGCGAGGAACGCCGCCGGCTGATCGACGAACTGACCGCCGCCCGCGCCGACCTCGCCGCCGCCCACCACGCGGCCGGCGTGCTCGCCGAGCGCGAGCGGCTGGCCCGGGAGATCCACGACACCCTCGCGCAGAGCCTCAGCTCCATCCAGCTGCTGCTGCGGGCGGCCCAGCGGGCGCTGCCCGAGCGCACCGAGGCCGCCGCCGGGTACGTCGAGCAGGCGCGGCAGGCCGCCCAGGACAACCTGGACGAGGCCCGGCGCTTCGTCCGCGCGCTCACCCCGCCCGCGCTGGACGGCGATCCGCTGTCCGTCGCGCTGGAGCGGCTGTGCGCGACCACCACGGCGCACAGCGGTCTGCCCGTCCACCTGCACGTCTCCGGGGAGCAGGTGCGGCTGCCCGCCGCGCAGGAGGTGGCGCTGCTGCGGATCGCGCAGTCGGCGCTCGGCAACACCGTGCGGCACGCGAAGGCCTCGCGGGCCGAGGTGACACTCAGCTACATGGAGGGCGAGGTGGCGTTGGACGTGTTCGACGACGGGGCCGGGTTCGACCCGGCGGCGGTGGCCGGCCGCACCGACGGGGAAGGCGGCTTCGGCCTGCCCTCCATGCGGGCCCGGGCCCGGGCGCTCGGCGGCAGCTTCACCGTGGAGTCGGCGCCCGGGGAGGGGACGGCGCTGGCCGTGCAACTGCCCGTCGCCCCGGCGCCGGAGGCCGGGCCGTGATCCGGCTGCTGATCGCCGACGACCACCCGGTGGTGCGGGCCGGGCTGCGGGCGGTGCTGGAGAGCGAACCGGACTTCGCCATCGTCGCCGAGGCCGCCACCGCCGAGCGGGCCGTCGAGCTGGCGGCCGGACCGGGCGTGGACGTGGTGCTGATGGACCTCCAGTTCGGGCCCGGCTCGGCGATGAACGGGGCCCAGGCCACCGCCGCGATCACCGCCCGGGCGGGCGCGCCGAAGGTCCTGGTGGTCACCACCTACGACAGCGACGCCGACACCCTGCCGGCCCTGGAGGCCGGCGCCACCGGCTACCTGTTGAAGGACGCGCCGCCGGAGGAACTCGCCCAGGCGGTCCGGGCCGCGGCGGCGGGCCGCAGCGCGCTGGCGCCCAGCGTGGCGGACCGGCTGCTGGAACGGATGCGGACGCCGGCCGCGGCGCTCAGCGCGCGGGAGACCGAGGTGCTCGGGCTGGTCGCGGACGGGCTGACGAACCAGCAGGTCAGCCAGCGGCTGCACCTGAGCCAGGCCACCGTGAAGTCCCATCTGGTGCACATCTACACGAAGTTGGGCGTGGACTCGCGCACCGCGGCGGTGCGGGAGGCGCGCGGGCGGGGGCTGATCCGCTGAGCCGGCCGGGCGTAGGGTGGGGGCGATCCGTGCCCGCAGCCGCCTGAGGAGCCGCTCCGATGACCGTCCGTCTCGATGACCTCGCCGTGCCGGTGATCGGCGCCCCGATGGCGGGCGGGACCTCCACCCCCGAGCTGGTGGCCGCGGTGAACCGGGCCGGCGGGCTGGGGTTCCTCGCCGCGGGCTACAAGTCGGCCGCCGCGATGGCCGAGCAGATCGCCGAGGTGCGGAAGGCGAGCGACCGGCCGTACGGGGTGAACCTGTTCGTGCCGGCCCCGCCCGGGGACGCGGCGGCCGTCGCCGCCTACCGGGAGCGGCTGCGGCCCGAGGCCGAGCACTGGGGCGTCGCGCTGCCGGAGGAGATCGGGCCGGACCGGGACGACTGGGAGGCCAAGCTGGCCGCGCTGGTGGCCGACCCGGTACCGGTCGTCTCGTACACCTTCGGGCTGCCCACGGCCGAGGAGGCGGCGGCGCTGCGCGCGGCGGGCACGCTGCAGGTCGGCACCGTCACCGGCCCGGAGGAGGCGCGGGCCGCGCAGGCGGTCGGCATGGACGCCCTGTGCGTCCAGGGCCCGGAGGCCGGCGGACACCGCGCCACCCACCGGGTGACGGACCGGCCCGGGGAACTGCCGCTGCTGGAACTGCTGCCCGCCGTACGGGCGGTGACGCCGCTGCCGCTGATCGCCGCGGGCGGGCTGGGCGACGGCCCGGCGGTCGCGGCGGCGCTGCGGGCCGGTGCGGCGGCGGTGCAGCTGGGGACGGCGCTGCTGCGCTCCGACGAGTCCGGCGCCTCGGCGGCCCACCGGGCCGCGCTCACCGAGCTCCCGGAGACCGTGGTCACCCGCGCCTTCACCGGCCGCCCCGCCCGCGGCCTGCGCAACGCCTTCATCGACCGCCACGGCCCGTACGCCCCGCCCGCCTACCCCGAGGTGCACCACCTCACCGCCCCCCTGCGCACCGCCGCCACCCGCCGCGCCGACACCGCCGCCATGCACCTCTGGGCCGGCACCGCCCACCGCCTGGCCGCCACCGGCCCGGCGGAGCAGCTCGTGGCGGACCTCTGGCGGAGCGCGCGGGGGGCCCGGCTCAGCTGAGCAGGGTGGACATCCAGGACTCGATGGCCGGGACGGTGCGGGGGAGGGCGCCGGACATCAGGTGGGCGCCGTCCTCGGTGATGACGAGGTCGTCCTCGATGCGGATGCCGAGGCCGCGGAGTTCGAGGGGGAGGGTTTCGTCGTCGGGCTGGAGGTAGAGGCCGGGTTCGACGGTGAGGACCATGCCGGCTTCCAGGGTGCCGTCGACGTAGTGGTCGGCGCGGGCCTTGGCGCAGTCGTGGTAGTCGAGGCCGAGCATGTGGCCGCTGCCGCAGAGGGTGTAGCGGCGGTACAGGCCGTTGTCGTCGGCGAGGGCCTGCTCGGCGGGGACGCGCAGGACCCCCCAGTCGGCGAGGCCTTCGGCGATGACCCGCATGGCGGCGCGGTGGAAGTCGCGGAAGCGGGCGCCCGGGCGCAGGGCGGCGATGCCGGCGCTCTGGGCGGCGAGGACGAGTTCGTAGGCCTGGCGCTGGACCGGGGTGAAGGTGCCGCTCAGCGGGAGGGTGCGGGTGATGTCGGCGGCGTAGAGGGTGTCGGTCTCGACGCCGGCGTCGAGCAGCAGCAGGGCGTCCGGGTCGAGGGCGCCGTCGTTGCGGATCCAGTGCAGGACGCAGGCGTGGGCGCCGGAGGCGGCGATGGTGGTGTAGCTGGGGCCGTTGCCCTCGGCGCGGGCGCGCAGGTCGAAGACGCCCTCGATCCAGCGTTCGCCGCGGTGGTGGCGCAGGGCGGCGGGGAGGGCGCGGACGACGTCCTCGAAGCCGCTGACGGTGTGGTCGACGGCGAGTTGCAGCTGCTGGACCTCCCAGGTGTCCTTGACCAGGCGCAACTCGGAGAGCACGGCGGCGAGTTCGTCGTCCT
This sequence comes from Kitasatospora sp. NPDC059088, assembly GCF_042738155.1. NCBI lineage: Bacteria > Bacillati > Actinomycetota > Actinomycetes > Kitasatosporales > Streptomycetaceae > Kitasatospora > Kitasatospora sp. NPDC059088. The sequence goes on from NZ_JBHYGR010000032.1 coordinate 63,989, forward strand.
GGGGGAAGGAGCCGCGCCCGGTGGCCCGGTCGACGAGGGCGTCGGTGCCGGCCAGCACCCGGGTGGGGGGCTGCGGTCCGGCGAGCAACGTGTCGAGGTCGTCGAGGTGTTCGGTGCGCAGTCCGGTGAGCCGGGCGGTCTCGTCGAGGTCGGGGCGGCGGCCGACCCAGAACTCGCCGTAGCGCCGGTCGCGGTAGAACTCGCCGCCGCTGCGCGGGGATCGGGGCCGTACGTGGAGGACGGGTTCGTGGCCCTCGGGGCCGGCCGGTTCGAGGACGAGGACGTGGTCGGCCTGGTCCTCGCCGGTGAGGCCGGTGAGCCAGGCGTAGGCGCTGTGCGGGCGGAAGCGGTGGTCGAGGTCGTTGCAGCGGACCTTGAGGCGTCCGGCGGGGACGATCAGCCGTTCGCCGGGGAAGGCGGCGGAGAGCCGGGCCCGGCGGCGGGCGAACTCGGGGTAGCCGGGGACGCGTTGGTCGGCGGGGAGCGGGGTGGCGGCCCAGGCGGTGCCCATGAAGGCGTCGAGGGCGGGGGAGACCGGGAGGTCGTGGCTGCCGGTGGCGAGCCGGGGCTGGGGTTGGGTCACCGGTGAACTCCTAGGCGGGGGTGGGGAGCTGGGGCTGGTGGGACACAGCTGGGTAACGGCGGGCGCCACCTCTTGTGCAGTGCAATTTCACATTACTATGTTACGGGTCACACAGCGGCGCGGCCAGAGCCGGCCCCGCTGACCGATGCAGGCCCCCCCACAGCGGAGTTGCCACATGACCAGGCGCAGCCATGCCCTCCTCGCCGCCGCCCTCGCGGCGACCCTCACCCTCGGCCTCGGGGCCTGCAAGAACGACAAGAGCGACACCGGCGACGACGCGGCCCCCAGCAGCACCAAGGGCCCGGGCGCGGAGAGCGGTTCGGTCATCGGCGGCACCCCGGCCAAGGGCGGCACCCTCACCGTCCTGACCAACCAGGACTTCGCCCACCTCGACCCGGCCCGCAACTGGACCGTCCCGCACATGGACTTCGGCACCCGGCTGCTCTACCGCACCCTGACCACCTTCAAGGCCGAGCCGGGGGCCGCCGGCAGCGAGATCGTCCCGGACCTCGCCACCGACCTGGGCAAGTCCGCGGACGGCGGCAAGACCTGGACCTTCACCCTCAAGGAAGGCCTCACGTACGAGGACGGCAGCCCGATCAGGTCCGCCGACATCAAGTACAACGTCGAGCGCTCCTTCTCCCCGGACCTCACCGGCGGACCGGACTACGCGATCCAGTACCTGGCCGGCGGCGAGAACTACAAGGGCCCGCTCACCGGCGAGCACCTGGCGAGCATCGAGACCCCGGACGAGCGGACGATCGTCTTCCACCTCAAGCGCCCGGTCGCCGAGTTCTCGGACACCGTCACCCTGCCGACCTTCGCCCCGGTGCCGCAGTCCCAGGAGAAGGGCACCCAGTACGACTCCCGGCCGTTCTCCTCCGGCCCGTACAAGATCGAGACCTACGACCGGGGCAAGCAGCTGGTGCTGGTCCGCAACACCCACTGGGACCAGGCCACCGACACCGTCCGCAAGGCCTACCCGGACCGGATCGTGGTCACCGAGGGCATCAAGGGCGGCCAGGCGGACGACCGGATCATCGCCAGCGAGGGCGCCGACGCCAACGCCCTCAACATGCCCTGGATGCAGCACGAGTCGGTCGCCAAGGTGCTGCCCAAGGCGGACGTCAAGTCCCGGATGGCGGCCGAGCGGACCGGCTGCACGGACATGCTGTACCTGAACACCGCCAAGGCGCCCTTCGACGACCCGAAGGTGCGCGAGGCGATGATGTGGGCCGTCGACCGGGAGGCCCAGGTGACCGCGTTCGGCGGCCCGGCGATGGCCGACGTGGCGACCTCCTTCCTGCCGCCCTCGCTCACCGGCGGGGCCACGGCCGACCCGTTGAAGATCCCGGCGGCCGGTGACCCGGAGAAGGCCAAGGCCCTGCTCAAGGCGGCCGGGAAGACCGACCTCAAAGTCGGGCTGACCGTCTCGCAGAACGACAAGACCCGGGCCGAGGCGATCCAGCAGTCGCTGGCCAGGGCCGGCGTCCAGGTCACCGTCAACACCGTGGACCCGTCCGCCTTCACCGACACCCTCGGCGACACGAAGAACGCTCCCGAGCTGACCATCAACGGCTGGTGCCCGGACTACCCCTCCGCCGCGACCTTCCTGCCGTTCCTGTTCGACGGACGCACCATCAAGGACAAGGGCAACCAGGGCAACTACAGCCAGTTCCGGGACCAGGCCACGATGGACCGGATGGACGCGATCGCGGCCATGCCGGACGTCAACGAGGCCAACAAGGCCTGGCAGCAGCTGGACGAGGACCTGCTGCGCAAGGCCCCGGCCGTCCCGCTGATGTGGCAGCGCCGCCCGCTCATGGTCGGCACCAACGTGGCCGGGGCGTTCGGCAGTTCGGGCTACGCCGGGATGATCGACCTGGCCGTGGTCGGTCTCAAGGACCCGGCCAAGGGCAAGTGAGCGGCGCGATGAGCACCACCACCGAAGCCCCCTCGGCGCCGGCGGGCGCGCCGGCGGGCCCCGCCGTGGCGGCCGGGCGCGGGCCGTGGCGGCTCGTCCTGGACCAGCTGTGGGCCCGCGGTTCGGCCCGGTTCGGCCTGGTCACGGTCGGCGTGCTGGTCCTGGCGGCCGCCCTGGCCGGCCCGCTGAGCGCGCTCGGCGGCTGGTCCCCCGAGGAGTTCGACAAGCGTGCCGTGGACGCCTACCTGGGCGGCATGCCCAGGGGTGACTTCGGCGGCATCAGCACCCGGCACTGGCTGGGCGTGGAGCCGATCACCGGGCGCGACCTGTTCGCCCGGGTGCTGCACGGCGGCCAGGTGTCGCTGCTGATCGCGTTCACCGCGACCGCGGTGGTCGTGGTCACCGGCACCCTGGCCGGCGTCTCGGCGGGCTACTTCGGCGGCCGGACCGACGCCGTGCTGTCCCGGCTGATGGACCTCACGATGTCCTTCCCCTCGCTGATCTTCATGATCGCGATGATGTCGGTGGCCAAGGACGTCAACCGGATCCTGCTGATCACCCTGGTGATCGGCCTGTTCACCTGGCCCGGCATCGCCCGGGTGGTGCGCGGCCAGACCCTCTCGCTCAAGCACCGCGAGTACGTCGAGGCCGCCCGGGTCGGCGGCGCCCGCTCCTGGCGGATCCTCACCCGGGAGATCCTGCCGAACGTCTCCGGCCCGGTCATCGCGTACACCACGCTGCTGATCCCCGGCATGATCGCCACCGAGGCCGCGCTCAGCTACCTCGGCGTGGGCGTCCGCCCGCCCACCCCCTCCTGGGGGCAGATGATCGCCGAGAGCATCGCCCACTACGAGACCGACCCCACCTACTTCCTCATCCCGACCGCCTTCCTGTTCCTCGCCGTGCTCGCCTTCACCCTGCTCGGGGACGCGCTGCGCGACATCCTCGACCCCCGGGGAGCCCGCTCGTGAACCGCCACCCCGACCCCCGCGGAGGCCGGTCGTGATCCTCTACCTCGGCCGCCGCCTGCTCGGCGTGGCCGGCATCCTGCTCGCCATCTGCGCCATCACCTTCACCATCTTCTACCTGCTGCCCAACGACCCGGCCGCGGCCGCCTGCGGCAAGACCTGCAGCCCCGAACGGCTCGCCGACGTCAAGGCGGCGATGGGCCTGGACAAACCGGTCTGGGAGCAGTTCGCCACCTACCTGACCGGCATCTTCGCCGGCCGCGACTACGGCACCGGCCCGAGTGCCGTGCACTGCGGCTTCCCCTGCCTCGGCTACTCCTACGAGTACGGGCTGCCGGTCCGGGACCTGCTCGCCGACCGCCTGCCGGTCTCCGTCTCGCTCGCCCTCGGCGCGGCCGTGCTCTGGCTGCTGCTCGGCCTCGGCGCGGGCGTCACCTCGGCGCTGCGCAAGGGCGGCTTCACCGACCGGGCCCTGATGGTGCTCTCGGTCGGGGCGGCCTCGCTGCCGGTCTACTTCACCTCGATCATGCTGATCTGGGGCGTGGTCCGCACGGCCGGGCTGCTGCCCTACCCCTCGTACCACGCGTTCACCGACGGCCCGCTCGACTGGGCCACCAACCTGCTGCTGCCCTGGACCGCCCTGGCCCTGCTGTACGCGGCCATGTACGCCCGGCAGAGCCGCACCTCGATGATCGAGGCGATGGCCGAGCCGTACATCCGCACCGCCCGGGCGAAGGGGCTGCCGCCGCGCACGGTGACCGTCAAGCACGGGCTGCGCTCCGCGACGACACCGATCCTGACCATCTTCGGGATGGACCTCGGCGGGCTGCTGGCCGGGGCCGTCATCACCGAGTCGATCTTCGGTCTGCCCGGCGTCGGCCGGCTGTTCTACGACGGCCTGGCCCGCTCCGACCAGCCCGTGATCCTCGGCGTCACCCTGCTCGCGGCCTTCTTCATCGTCGTCGCGAACCTGCTGGTCGACCTGCTCTACGCGTACGTCGACCCGAGAGTGAGGTACTGATGGCCAGCCTGTTGGAGGTCGAGGACCTCAAGGTCGCCTTCGACACCCCGCGCGGCACCGTCCGGGCCGTGGACGGCATCTCCTTCACCGTCGAGGCCGGGCGCACCCTCGGCCTGGTCGGCGAGTCCGGCAGCGGCAAGTCCGTCACCTCGCTGGCCCTGATGGGCCTGCACCGCGGCGCCGCCGTCTCCGGCTCGATCCGGCTCGACGGACGGGAGTTGACCGGTCTGGGGGAGCGGGAGCTGGGCGCCGTCCGGGGCCGGCGGATCGCCATGGTCTTCCAGGACCCGCTGTCCAGCCTGCACCCCTTCTACACCGTCGGCGAACAGATCGCCGAGCACTACCGGGTGCACTTCCGGGCGGGCCGCAAGGCCGGCCGGGCCCGGGCCGTCGAGATGCTCGCCGAGGTCGGCATCCCGGAACCGGCCCGCCGGGTCGACGAGTACCCGCACCAGTTCTCCGGCGGCATGCGCCAGCGCGTCATGATCGCCATGGCGCTCGCCTGCGAACCGGACCTGCTGATCGCCGACGAGCCCACCACCGCGCTGGACGTCACCGTCCAGGCGCAGATCCTCGACCTGATCGCCCGGATCCAGCAGGACCGCGGGCTCGGCGTCGTGATGATCACCCACGACCTGGGCGTGGTCGCCCGGGTCGCCCATGAAGTGCTGGTCATGTACGGCGGCCGAGCGGCCGAACAGGCCCCGGCGGAACGGCTGTTCGCCGCACCCGCGCACCCGTACACCCGCGGGCTGCTGGACTCGCTGCCGCGCCTGGACGACTCCGACGACGCCCCGCTGCGGGCCATCCCCGGCAGCCCGCTCTCGCTGCTCACCCCCGCCCCCGGCTGCTCCTTCGCCCCGCGCTGCGCCCGCACCACCGCAGCGACCGCGGAGGAGCACGCCCGCTGCCTGGCCGAGCGCCCGCCGCTCGACCCGTCCGGCCCGCCCGGGGCCGGCCACCGGGCCGCCTGCCATCTGCCACTGGTGCCGGAAGGGGCCCTCTGATGGCCGAACCGCTGTTGTCCGTACGGGACTTGGTGAAGACCTTCGCCGGACGACGTACCCGCACCGGCCGGGCCGGTGCGCCGGTCCGGGCCGTGGACGGGGTGAGCTTCGACCTCGCCGCGGGCGAGACCCTGGGCCTGGTCGGCGAGTCCGGCTGCGGCAAGTCCACCACCGGCCGGATGATCGTCCGGCTGCTCGACCCCACCTCGGGCACCGTCACCTTCGACGGCACCGAGATCGGCGGGCTGTCCCAGGCCCGGCTGCGGCCGCACCGGCGGCACCTGCAGATGGTCTTCCAGGACCCGTACTCCTCGCTCAACCCCCGGCAGACGGTGGCCCGGATCATCTCCGAGCCGCTGCTGGTCCAGGGCGCGGGTGCCGCGGCGGCGCGCGGCCGGGCGGCCGAGCTGATGGAGCTGGTCGGGCTGATCCCCGAGCACCTCGACCGCTACCCGCACGAGTTCTCCGGCGGCCAGGCGCAGCGGATCGGCATCGCCCGCTCGCTGGCCACCTCGCCGAAGCTGGTGGTCGCGGACGAGCCGGTCTCCGCGCTGGACGTCTCCGTCCAGGCCCAAGTGGTCAACCTGATGGAGCAGTTGCAGCGGGAGCTGGGCCTGGCGTACGTGTTCATCGCGCACGACCTCTCGGTGGTCAAGCGGGTCTGCGACCGGGTCGCGGTGATGTACCTGGGCCGGATCGTGGAGATCGGCGACAAGGCCGAGGTGTACGGCCGTCCGGCGCACCCGTACACCCGGGCGTTGCTGTCCGCCGTCCCGCTGCCGGACCCGGCGGCGGAGCGGGCCCGGGAACGGATCGTGCTGCTCGGCGACCCGCCGAGCCCGGCCGACCCGCCCACCGGGTGCGGCTTCCACCCGCGCTGCCCCAAGGCGCAGGCGCGCTGCCGGACGGAACGGCCGCTGCTGGAGGTGGTGGGGGTCGGCGGGCGCCAGGCGGCCTGCCACTTCCCGGAGCAGCCGTAACCGGAAAAGCCCCCGGTCGGGCGTGGCGGGGAACCTCACGAGGGCCGCGTCCGACCGGGTACCAACCCGCCACTGCTCCCCCCGCTGGTCCCCCTACTGTTCCCCCTGCTGTTCCTCGGAGGGCAGCAGCAGCCGGGGCCCGGGCCCCTCGGTGGCGAGCTCGTCACCGGGGTTGAGCACCCGGCAGCGGCGCAGCGAGACGCAGCCGCAGCCGATGCAGCCGGTCAGTTCGTCCTCCAGCCGCTCCAACTCGGTTCGGCGGGCGCGCAGTTGCTCGGCCCAGCGGAGGGAGATCCGCTCCCAGTCGTGCTTGCCCGGCATCCGGTCCTCGGGCAGCCCGGTGAACACCTCGGCGACCTCGGCGAGCGGGATGCCGAGCCGCTTGGCGACCAGGATCAGCGAGATCCGGCGCAGGACGTGCCGCCGGTAGCGGCGCTGGTTGCCGGCCGAGCGCTCGGAGGAGATCAGCCCCTGCTCCTCGTAGAAGCGCACGGCGGAGGTGGCGATCCCGGCCCGGCGGGCCACCTCGCCCACGCTGAGCAGGTCGACGGGTGCCGTCCCGGTCATGGTCACCGCTCCTTGACTCGTCGCTGCCGCTCGACTTCAAGCTCTCTTGAAGTCCCAGCTTATCGGACGTGACCGAACACTCCGTTCCCGGGGCGCCACGATCGTTGTCGGACAGCGGAGTTACCCTGCGCAGTCGCCGCCGGCCGGTGCCTGCGGAGGACGGCGCGAACCCTTCTGCGGGGTCAGCGCACGGTGTACTCCACGGTCACGCTGACGACCACCAGTACCGCGTAGACCACTGCCAGGGTGGTCCGCCCGCCGGCGTGCAGCGCGAGCGCCCCGGTGAGCAGGGCCAGCAGCTTGAGCACGATCTCCACGCCGAGCGGCTGGCGGAACCTCGGCCCGCCCGCGGCCAGGAACAGCCCCCAGAACGCGGCCGCCAGGGCCGGTGCGCCGAGGCCCAGCAGCAGCCGGGTGCCCAGGCCGGAGCCGGTCCTGAACCCCCAGTAGCAGAGCGAGGCCAGCAGGGCGAGCTCCAGCCCGAAGGCGAGCCCCGCGTTGGCCATGGTCAGCGGGGTCCACTGCCGCTGCCCGACCGGTCCCGGTCTTTCGATCCTCATCCTGTGCTCTCCCCGTTCCGTCGCGGTCTCCGCGGTCAGGCGGAGTTTCCCAGTCGGTCCGGCGGGAACTCAATGGATCGCCCCGAAGACGTGTACGGAACAGGGGCCGGGCCGTAGCCTGACGCATGCAATGTCACACATCACCAGAGGGAGTACCGCCGTGGTCGACGACCTGAGCACCGCCGAGCCCCCGGTCCCGCTGCCCGCCGCCGAGGGCCTGTTCAGCGTCTCGCCGCAGGCCGCGCACCTCAACCACGGCTCCTTCGGGGCCGTGCCGGTCCCGGTGCAGCGGGTGCAGCAGGAGCTGCGGGCCGAGCACGAGCTGGACCCGGACGGCTTCTTCGCCGACCTGCCGGCCCGGATCGCCGGTGCCCGGGCGCGGATCGCCGCCGACCTGGCCACCGACCCGGAGCGGCTGGCCCTGGTCGCCAACGTCACCGAGGCGGCCGCGATCGCCCTGGACAGCATCCCGTTCGCCCCCGGTGACCGGATCCTGGTCACCGACCACGGCTACGGCGCCGTCACCCAGGCCGTCGCCCGCAGGGCCGCCGAGACCGGGGCCGAGCTGGTGGTCGCCGAGGTGCCGCTGGACGCCCCGGACGAGGCCGCCGTCCGGGCCGCGGTGCTCGCCGCCGTGGACGACCGCACCACCGTCGCCGTCCTGGACCGGATCACCTCGCTGACCGCCCGTGCGGTGGCCTCCCCGGCCCTGGTCGCCGAACTGCGCGGACGCGGGGTGACCACCGTGGTGGACGGCGCCCACGCCCCCGGGATGCTGCCCGGGCCGGTCGACCCGAACGCCGACTTCTGGTTCGGCAACCTGCACAAGTGGGCCTTCGCGCCGCGCGCCACCGGGGTGCTGTCCGTCCGCCCCGAGTGGACCGCCCGGGTGCGCCCGCTCGCGCTGTCCTGGGAGCACCACCGCGGCTTCCCGGCCAACGTCGAGTGGCGCGGCACCTGCGACTACACCCCGTGGCTGGCCGCCCCGGCCGGCTTCGAGCTGCTGCGCGAACTGGGCGTCGAGGCGGTCGCCGCCCACAACGCCGCGCTCGCCGCGTACGGCCAGCGGGTGCTGGTCGAGCGGGCGGGCCTGCGGGCGCTGCCCGCGACGCCCGGGGTGTGGATGCGCGCCGTACGGCTGCCGGCGGGGTACGGCGACACCGAGGCGCAGTACCAGGCGCTGCTGGGCGAGCTGTGGCGGCGGCACCGGATCCGGGTCGCCGTCCGGCCCGGTCCCGACGGCGCGGTGCTGCGGGTCAGCGCCCAGCTGTACAACCGGGCGGCGGACTACGAGCGGCTCGCGGACGCGCTGGTGGAACTGTTCAAGGAGTAGGCACGCGGCCGACCGGCCCCTGTTCAAGGAGTGGGCGCGGGGCCGGCCGGGCCCTGGTCGCCCGCCGCCCGCAGTTCCGCGAGCAGCAGGTCGCGGTCGGGGGGCGGGGGCTCGGTGGCTGGGGCGGGCGGCCGCTCCCCCGTGGAGGGAGTGGCGGGCGCCCCGCGCGCAGGCCCCG
>NZ_JBHYGR010000032.1:73119-77118 GCF_042738155.1 Kitasatospora sp. NPDC059088
CGCCGGCGCGCGGCCGGGCGCGCGCGGGGGGCGGGGCCGCGCGTGGGGCGCGGCCGGGCCCCGCGCAGCAGGTCGGCGACGTCGCCGCCGGCCAGCGCGTAGACCACGGTGCTGCCGTCCCGGGTGGCGGTGACGATGCCGGACCGGCGCAGCACCGCGAGCTGCTGGGACAGGCTGGAGGGCTCCACCTCCAGTTCGGCGAGCAGTCCGCGGACGGGTGTCGGTCCGGCCTGCAGCAGCTCCAGCACCCGGATCCGGACGGGATGGCCGAGCATCCGGAAGAACTCGGCCTTGGCCTGGTACAGCTCCCCCGGCCGTCGGCCGGGAGGTACTCCGATCGTCACGAGGCCCCCCTTCCCTGGTGTCGGCGGGCTCAGATCTCCAGCGAGAGCTCGATCTGCTTGAGCCGGTGGCGGGCCATCGCCAGGTTGGAACGGTTGCGGTGGAGCACCAGGAAGAGGAACAGCCCGCGCCCGCTGGGCGTCGTGATCGGCCGGACCATGTGGTACTGGTGCGTCAGCGTGATCAGGATGTCCTCGATCTCGTTGTCGAGCAGGTTGAGCGCCTCCATCGCCCGCATCTTGGCGCGGACCACGTCGGTGTTGCCGGCCGCGGCGACGTTGAGGTCCAGTTCGCCGCCGTCCCCGAGGGTGCCGAGGGCCATGCCGCTGCCGTAGTCGACCAGGGCGACGCCGATCGCGCCGTCGATCGACATGGAGTCCTTGAGGGACGTCTCCAGGTTCGCCATCGTGGCGGTCCTCCCGTGAGTCGGTGGCCGGGGACGACGCGGTGATCGCGTCGCTCGCGGCCCTGGCTCACGAAGGTAGGGAGCGGATCCCGGACTCCACCGCGAATGACCGGAGTCGCTCGGATCTTGCCGGACTCTGATCACTTGAAGACATTTGCAACTATGGATCTGAGAGAGGAGTGATCTCCCGGCTCTGAAAACGGTGCCTCGGAAAACGGTGCTATCGATGTCACTCCTCCCGGGTAACCTCTCGCTGAGATGCGAGATCACACCAACCACACCCGGACGGCGATGAACACCCCCGATCCAGAGCCCCAGGAAGACCAGGAGCTCAGCCCCGCCGAGGCGTACGCGGCCAGCCGTCGCCGGGCGAAGGAGCAGGCCACCGCCCTGTACGGCTTCCAGCAGCTGTACGACTTCCCGCTGGACGACTTCCAGCTGGAGGCCTGCGAGACGCTGGAGGCCGGCTCCGGCGTCCTGGTCGCCGCCCCCACCGGCTCCGGGAAGACCATCGTCGGCGAGTTCGCCGTGCACCTGGCCCTCCAGGGCGGCCGCAAGTGCTTCTACACCACGCCGATCAAGGCGCTCTCCAACCAGAAGTACGGGGACCTGGTCAAGCGCTACGGCGCCGCCAAGGTCGGCCTGCTCACCGGTGACAACTCCGTCAACGGCGACGCCCCCGTGGTGGTCATGACCACCGAGGTGCTCCGCAACATGCTCTACGCGGGCTCCAGCACCCTCGACGGCCTCGGCTACGTCGTGATGGACGAGGTGCACTACCTCGCCGACCGCCTCCGCGGCGCCGTCTGGGAGGAGGTCATCATCCACCTCCCCGAGTCGGTCACCCTCGTCTCGCTCTCCGCGACCGTCTCCAACGCCGAGGAGTTCGGCGACTGGCTGGACACCGTCCGCGGCGGCACCAAGGTGATCGTCTCCGAGACCCGCCCCGTCCCGCTGTGGCAGCACGTGATGGCCGGCAACCGGATGTACGACCTGTTCGCCGACCCCGACCGGGACGGCCGCCCCAAGCACAGCCTCAAGAACCCCGGCAAGGCCGTCAACCCCGAGCTGGTCCGGCTCGCCCGCTCCGAGCTCGACCGCAACCCGCGCGACCGGTTCGGCCGCGGCCGGGGCCGCTCCATGCCCAACGGCCGCCCCGGCAAGGTCTGGACGCCGGGCCGGGTCGACGTCATCGACCGGCTCGACGCCGAGGGCCTGCTGCCCGCGATCACCTTCATCTTCAGCCGGGCCGGCTGCGAGGCCGCCGTCCAGCAGTGCCTCAGCTCCGGCCTGCGGCTCAACAAGGAATCCGACCGCGCCGTGGTCCGGGCCATCGTCGAGGAGCGCTGCGCCGACATCCCCGACGAGGACCTGCACGTCCTCGGCTACTTCGAGTGGCTGGACGGACTGGAGCGCGGCATCGCCGCCCACCACGCCGGGATGCTGCCCCGGTTCAAGGAAGTGGTCGAGGAGCTCTTCGTGAAGGGCCTGGTCAAGGCCGTCTTCGCGACCGAGACCCTGGCGCTCGGCATCAACATGCCCGCCCGCTCGGTGGTCATGGAGAAGCTGGTCAAGTGGAACGGCGAGACTCACGCCGACATCACCCCCGGCGAGTACACCCAGCTCACCGGCCGGGCCGGGCGGCGCGGCATCGACGTCGAGGGCCACGCCGTGGTGCTCTGGCAGCGCGGCCTCGACCCGGAGGCGCTGGCCGGCCTGGCCGGCACCCGCACCTACCCGCTCAAGTCCTCGTTCCGGCCCTCCTACAACATGGCCGTCAACCTGGTCTCCCAGTTCGGCCGGCACCGCTCCCGCGAACTGCTGGAGACCTCCTTCGCCCAGTTCCAGGCGGACCGCTCGGTCGTCGGCATCGCCCGCCAGGTGCAGCGCAACGAGGAGGGGCTGGACGGCTACCGCGAGTCGATGACCTGCCACCTCGGCGACTTCGACGCGTACATGGAGCTGCGCCGCCGGCTCAAGGACCGCGAGAACGAGCTGGCCCGCGAGGGCAGCAGCCAGCGCCGCGCCGCCGCCGTCGAGTCCATCGAGCAGCTCAAGCCGGGCGACGTCATCCACGTCCCCACCGGCAAGTTCGCCGGCCTCGCCCTGGTCCTCGACCCGGGCCTGCCGCCGGTCAGCCGCTCCGGCCGGGGCGGCCCGCGCCACCCCGACTTCCAGGACGGCCCGCGCCCGGTGGTGCTCACCGCGGAGCGGCAGGTCAAGCGGCTCGCGATGATCGACTTCCCGCACCCGGTGGTCGCCGTCGAACGCGTCCGCATCCCCAAGTCCTTCAACCCGCGCAGCCCGCAGTCCCGGCGCGACCTCGCCTCCGCGCTGCGCACCAAGGCCGGCCACCTGGAGCCCGAGCGGTTCCGGCGCGGCCGCGCGGCCGCCGCCGACGACCCGGAGATCACCCGGCTGCGCACCGAGCTGCGCCAGCACCCCTGCCACGGCTGCTCCGACCGCGAGGACCACGCCCGCTGGGCCGAGCGCTACCACCGGCTGCACCGCGACACCGAACTGCTGGAACGCCGGATGCGCTCCCGCACCCACACCATCGCCCGCACCTTCGACCGGGTCTGCGGCCTGCTCACCGACCTCGGCTACCTGAGCGGTGACACCGTCACCGACGACGGCAAGCGGCTCGGCCGGCTCTACGGCGAGCTCGACCTGCTGGCCTCCGAGTGCATCCGCGAGGGCGTCTGGAGCGGCCTCGCCGCCGCCGAACTCGCCGCCTGCGCCTCGGCGCTGGTCTTCGAGTCGCGGCAGGCCGACGACGCCGGCGCCCCCCGGGTGCCGGAGGGCGCGGCCAAGGAGGCGCTCGGCCAGATGGTCCGGATCTGGGGCCACCTGGACGCCCTGGAGGAGCAGCACCGGATCAACACCGCCGAAGGCGTCGGCCAGCGCGAACCCGACCTCGGCTTCGCCTGGGCCGCCTACCGCTGGGCGCTCGGCCACAGCCTGGACCAGGTCCTGCGCGACGCCGACATGCCGGCCGGCGACTTCGTCCGCTGGACGAAGCAGCTGATCGACGTCCTCGGTCAGATCCAGGACGCGGCCGGCGAGGACGCCGAACTCCGCAGGACCGCCCGCAAGGCCGTCGACGGCCTGCGCCGCGGCATCATCGCCTACTCCTCGGTGGGCTAGGGGCTAGGCCCTGTCCGGCGGATCTTGCCAGGCGCGCGACGCCGGGCATCCCGCCTGGACGCACGCCCGAATCGCCCAAGTACGTCCAGTACGAGGCCGACTCG
>NZ_JBHYGR010000033.1:0-56278 GCF_042738155.1 Kitasatospora sp. NPDC059088
TCCCCCCCCGCCACCGCGGCACCCCGCCGCCTAGTTTGGGGGGGGGGGGGGGCCCCCCAGCCCCGAAAGCTCTGAAAGGGGAGGCCCGAGAGCCCGAATTCTCCTGACGTTCGACCGAACGGGAAATGCGACGCCTCCGCGCCCCTTGCCCTCGCGGATGCGAGGGGCTTCCTCCGGGGCGTGATCGGCGCGGCTAGCGTGGCCGGTGGCGGCCCGAAAGCCGCGGTTTCCACGACCGACCCGAGTGAGGCGTACGTCCATGAGCCTGAGCATCCGCAACCAGATCCCCGGCACCGTCACCTCCGTCACGGCCGGCGAGGCCATGTCCGCGGTGAAGGTCCGCCTGGTCGGCGGTCAGGACATCACCGCGGCGATCACCACCGACGCCGTGAAGGACCTCGGCATCGCCGAGGGCACGGCCGTCAAGGCGCTCGTGAAGTCCACCGAGGTCTCGCTCGCGACCGCCCGGGTCGAGGGCATCTCGATCCGCAACCAGATCGCGGGCACCGTCACCGATGTCGCCACCGGCGGGGCCATGGGCTCGGTCAAGGTCGACGTCGAGGGCGGCGAGCTGACCGCCGCCATCACCAAGGACGCCGTGGAGGCCCTCGCCCTCGCCGCCGGCTCCCCCGTCGTCGCTCTGATCAAGTCGACCGAGATCTCGCTCTCGGTCTGATCAGGTCCGGTCCGTTCCGATTCGGTCCGGTCCGGTCCGGTCCGATCCAGTCGGGTTCGCCGCGTTCGGGTCCGCACGGCCGGCGCGGCGGGATCAGTAGACGTCACGGACATAGCGCTTGTCGCTCGCGAGTTGACGGACGTACGCGGCGGCCGTCTCCTCGTCCGTGCCGCCGTGGGCCGCGACGATCTCCCGCAGGGCTCGGTCGACGTCCTTGGCCATGCGGCCGGCGTCGCCGCAGACGTAGAAGTGGGCGCCGTCCTGGAGCCACCGCCACAGGCGCGCGCCGTGCTCGCGCATGCGGTCCTGGACGTAGACCTTGTTGCGCTGGTCGCGCGAGAACGCGACGTCGAGGCGGTCCAGGTGACCGGATGCCCGGTACGCCTCCAACTCCTCCCGGTAGTAGAAGTCGGTGGCTTCGCGCTGCTCGCCGAAGAACAGCCAGTTCGGTCCGGTGTGGCCGCGGGCGCGCCGGTCCTCCAGGAACCCGATGAACGGCGCGACGCCGGTCCCCGGGCCCACCATGATCATCGGGGTGGTGGGGGCCGTCGGCGGCCGGAAGTGGCGGGAAGGCTGGACGAAGACCTGGACCGGACCGTCGTCGGCGCAGTCCGCGAGGTAGGTGGAGCAGACACCCGCGCGATGGCGGCCGAGGTCGTTGGTGTAGCGGACGACGGACACCGTGAGGTGGACTTCGCCCGGGTGCACCAGCGGGCTGGAGGATATCGAGTACAGCCGGGGCTGGAGCCGCTTGAGCACGCCCGCCCACTCCGCGGCGGAGGCCCGGACGGGGAACTCGCCGATGACGTCGGCGGCCTGCCGGCTCCAGCTCCACTTGGCCAGTTCGCCCGTGTTGCCGGGCCGCAGCAGCCGTCTGAGCCGGCGGTCCCCCGTCCGCTCGGCGACGAACCCGAGCAGGTCCGGGGTGAGGCGGGTGATGTCGAGCCGGGTCCGCAGGGCCTCGCCCAGGGGGATCCCTCCGTCGCCGCGCAGCTGGACGGTCTCCTCGGGATCGAGACCGGTGAGGGCCAGCCACTCGGAGACGAGCGCGGCCCCGTTCGAGGGCCAGACACCGAGGGCGTCACCGGCCTCGTAGGCGAGTTCACCGCCGCGGGTGTCGAAGGCGAACTGCCGTACCTCCTTGCGCGATCCGGACCGGCTCAGCACCCGATTGCCGATCAGGAGGGTCGCGAAGGGGGCGGACTTCGAGTACGTGACGGGTCCGGCCGGGCCGGAGGAGGGGGGCGCGGCGGTCGGCACCACCTCGGCCGGGACTCCCCCACCGGGCCCCACCACGGCGCCCGCCCTGGCGAGAGCGGCGGTGACCTCGTCGAGCCAGTGCGAGGCGGGCCCGTCGTCGTCGGGTTCGCAGTCGGTACGCGGGTGCAGGCGGGTGGCCCCGAGTTCGGCGAGGCGCTCGTCCAGTCGGCGGCCGTGGCCGCAGAAGTCGGCGTAGCTGGAGTCGCCGAACGCCAGCACGGAGTAGCGCACGCCCTCCAGGCGCGGAGCGCCCGGAGCGACGAGGTCCTGCCAGAAGCGGGCACCGTTGTCCGGGGCCTCGCCGTCGCCGAACGTGCTGGTGATGATCAGCAGGTCCGTGTCGGAGGTGAGTTGCCGGGGGGTGGCGTCGGCCATGGCGTGCAGGGCCGGGGTGCGGCCGGCCTCGGCCAGGGCGGCGGTGGCGGTGGCGGCGTACTCCTCGGCGGTGCCGGTCTGCGAGGCCCACAGGACGAGGAGGCTCCGGGCCGGATCGGCGGTCGTGCCGGGGACGGGCACGGACGTCTCGGGCACCGACGTCTCGGGCACCGACGTCTCGGGCACGGGCGCGGCAGGCCCGGGGACGGGCGCGACCGGGGCAGCGGTCCGCGAGAACATCCCGGCCGTCAGACCGTTGACCCACTGTGCCGTCGCCGGGCCGAGGGGGGCGTCCCCGGGAAGCACCGGAACCCCGCCGGGCGGGGCGAGTTCGATTCCGGACAGGTAGCCGGACAGGTAGCGGCGCTCCGGTTCGGTGAGGGCGGGCGGGGTGAGGTCGCCGATTCCGAGCAGCGCGGCGAGGGCCGGCACGGCAGCGGCCGGGCTGCCGGCCACCGCCGGAGCCGAAGCCCGGGCCAGAGCCGGAGCCGGGGCCGGGGCCGGAGCGGCAACAGGAGCAGCAGCAGGAGCAGAAACGGCAACAGGAGCGGCAACCACCCGCATCGACACCGCGCAGGCCTTCAACTCCGGCTGGAAGGACACCGGGTCGACGGCGTCGTTGGTGACGGCGTTGACGGCGAGGTACTCGCCGAAGAGGTCGTTCCAGTGGAACGGGGCGAAGCAGCTGCCCGGACGGACGCGGTCGGTGACGACGGCGGGCAGCACCGCCCGGCCGCGGCGGGAGGCGATCTCGATGCGGTCCCCGTCCCGGGCGTCCAGCGCGGCGGCGTCCTCGGGGTGGATCTCGACGAACGGGCCCGGATCGAGCCTGTTCAGCCTGGCGACCTTGCCGGTCTTGGTGAGGGTGTGCCACTGGTGTGGCAACCGGCCGGTGTTGAGGACGAACGGGTAATCGTCGTCGGGGAGTTCGGCGGCCGGCAGGTGCGGTCGGGGGAAGAACTGCGCGCGGCCGTTCGCGGTCGGGAAGTTCAGTCTCGGCCGGGTGCCGTCCTCCCGCTCCAGGAGGGCCTGGCTGATCCCGTCGTTGAGGTAGCGGATCGGGTTGCGGTCGGGCCCGCCCGGTGCGGCGGGCCACTGCACCGGCGTCCGGCGCAGCCGCTCGTAGGTGACGCCCCGCACGTCCCATCCGGTGTGCGGGTTCCAGGCCTGTTTGATCTCCTCGAAGACCTCTTCGGAGTTCGCGTAGGTGAAGGCGTCGGCGAAGCCCATCGCGCAGGCGACGCGGGCGATCAGCTGCCAGTCCGCGGTGGCCTGGCCGGGCGGGGTGACGACGCCGGGCACGAGGGTCAGGCCGCGTTCGGAGTTGATCATCACGCCGTCGGACTCCGCCCACAGCGTGCCGGGCAGGATCACGTCCGCGTACGCGTTGGTCTCGGTCTCGGCGAAGACGTCCTGGGTGATGACGAGTTCGGCGGCCTCCAGGCCGGCGATGACGGTCCTGCGGTTGGCCACCGAGGCGACCGGGTTGGTGCAGATGATCCAGCAGGCCTTGATCTCCCCGGCGGCCATCCGCTCGAACATCTCCACCGTGCCGCGCCCGGTCTCGGCGCGCAGCGTGCCCGCCGCGATGCCCCAGAGGTCCTCGACGAAGGCGCGGTCGGCGTCGACGAGGACGGAGCGCTGGCCGGGCAGGCCGGGTCCCATGTACCCCATCTCGCGGCCGCCCATGGCGTTGGGCTGTCCGGTCAGGGAGAGCGGGCCGGCTCCCGGCCGGCAGATCGCGCCGGTGGCCAGGTGCAGGTTGACCAGGGCGTTGGTGTTCCAGGTGCCGTGGGTGGACTGGTTGAGGCCCATGGTCCAGCAGCTCATCCAGTCGCCGGCCTCGCCGATCCACCGGGCGGCGGTGCGGATGTCCTCCTCCGGGATGCCGGTGATCCCGGCGACGGTGGCCGGCGGGTAGTCGGCCAGGAAACCCGGCATGCCGTCCCAGCCGTCGGTGTGCTCGGCGATGAACTCCTCGTCGGTGTGCCCGTTCTCGACCAGCAGGTGCAACAGGCCGTTCAGCAGGGCGAGGTCGGTGCCGGGCCTGATCTGCAGGAACAGGTCGGCCCGGTCGGCGGTGGCGTTGCGGCGCGGGTCGACGACGATGAGCTTCGCACCGGCGGACCTGATCCGGTCCGCCATCCGCAGGAAGAGGATCGGGTGGCAGTCCGCCATGTTGGCGCCGATGACGAGGAACGCGTTCGCGCTGTCGAAGTCGGCGTACGAGCCGGGCGGGGCGTCCGCGCCGAGCGAGAGCTTGTAGCCGCTGCCCGCACTGGCCATGCACAGGCGGGAGTTGGACTCGATCCCGGTGGTCCGGACGAACCCCTTGGCCAGCTTGTTCGCCAGGTACTGGGCCTCCAGGCTCATCTGCCCGGAGACGTAGAAGGACAGCGCGTCGGGGCCGTGCTCGTCCAGGACCGCCCGCAGCCCGTCGGCCACCGCCGCCACCGCCGCTTCCACGTCGACGGGCTCCCGCGGCCGGCCGCGGGCGGTGCGCATCAGGGCCGTCTCCAGTCGCCCGGGCGCGGCGAGCAGGTCGGCGTGCGTCGCTCCCTTGGTGCACAGTCGACCGCCGTTGGCGGGGTGCGCCTTGTCGCCGGACACCTTCGCGACGGTCCGGCGGCCGCCCGCGTCCTGCTCCAGGTCCAGCACGATCCCGCAGCCGACCCCGCAGTACGAGCAGACCGTCCGCACCCGGCTCCTGTCCGTCCCCGCCATCGTTGCCCCCCTCACCCGTACGAGTGCCGTGGCACCGCCGGTCGCATCCGCCGGCAACCAGCAGCCGGATACCGTACTCCGGCCGGAAGTCACCGTAGGAACCGGGTGTTGCAACCGGCGACGGTGATCGCTTCGGTCGCGTTACGGGCCCCGCACCGCCCCTGGTCCGGGCTGTGAGGAGGGCCCGGGAGCGGGCGGGGTCCGCAGCCGCCCGGTGAAGGCCCGGACGGCCCGACCCGGCCCCGCGCCGATCACCACCTCGGGACCACCGGAACCACCGGGACCGTCCTCCGGGACGTCGTCCCGCTGCCCTCCACCCTGGCGGCGGCCGCCCGGGCGCTCGCCGGATACCTGGCCGGCTGGCGGCTGACACCCGCCGCACGCCACCCGGACCTCCCGGTGGGCCCGTCCGGCGTGATGAACCTCCCCGCGCGCAGGCTGTCCCACGGCGACGTGACGGTCCACACCGCCTCCGGCAGCGAGGCCGTCGTGACGGAGGTCTTCCGGATCGGCAGCAGCCACGTCCGGCAGACCGTCCGCACCGTCACCGGCCCCACCCGCGGCGACGCCGTCGAACTGCCGGACGCCTTCTGGCAGTTCCCCCGGACCCACCGCCTCAGCGGCAGCCACCGCGTCCCGGTCCTCGCGTACCTACGCCACGATCCGGACGACCTGCCGCCGGTCCCCTACCCCGCCGTGCCCGGCGCCTTCGCGCCCGGCGACCGCGTCCTCCACGATGGCGTCCGCTGGGAACGGACCCGGAAGGCGTGGTACCGGAACGAGCGCGCCGCCCGGGCCCTGCGCGACGGGGACCGTGGGATCCGGCGCCTCTTCACCGACCACCGCCACCTGCGCCGGGGGATCCCGGAGTACCTCCCCGCCCCCTCCCGGCCCGACGCACGCGGCTGACCGCCCGCGCCGCGCCCTGTCCGAAGGAGTGACAGTCGCCCCATGACCACCGACCGCAGCACGACCCGCCGCCCGGCGGGCACCCCGCCCGCACTCGCCGGGCGCAGGCCCCCGGTCGTCCGGGAGACCCCCGGCCGGCGCCCGATCCGCGTCGCCCTGGTCGACGACCGGGCGGACTTCCGAACGGGCCTGCGCCAGGCGCTCGGCGAGCGCGGCGACCTCGTGGTCGTGTTCGAGGGGAAGCCGGACGTCGACCTCATCGCGTGCGTGCACCACTTCCGACCCGACGTCGTCCTGATCGGGGTGGAGTCGCCCGGTTCGGCCCTCGACCACACCGCCCGGCTGGTGCAGGGCTCGCTCAAGCCACCGCCGGTCATCGTGCTGACGCCCGCCTCCGACGGCCGACCGGCCCGTGGGGTGCTGACCGCCGGCATCCGCGGCTGGCTGCTCAAGTCGACACCTCCCGGCCAACTGCGCAACGCGATCCGGCTCGTCGCCTCCGGTGGCGCGGCCGTCTCCCCGTCGACCCTGCGGGACGTGGTCGGCGGCGCCGGTGACCGCCAGCCGCCGCTCTACTGGTCCCGGATCCC
Organism: Kitasatospora sp. NPDC059088; assembly: GCF_042738155.1. Taxonomy (NCBI): domain Bacteria; kingdom Bacillati; phylum Actinomycetota; class Actinomycetes; order Kitasatosporales; family Streptomycetaceae; genus Kitasatospora; species Kitasatospora sp. NPDC059088. The sequence continues at coordinate 6,535 of NZ_JBHYGR010000033.1, forward strand.
GCTCCTCGGCGCACTGACCGCCCGGGAGAAGGACGTGCTGCGCCTGCTCGGGCGGGGGCTGACCGACGCCGAGATCTCCGACCGCCTCCGGATCACCGGCTCCTCGGTGCGGACGTACATGTCCCGGCTGCTCACGAAGCTGCAACTCGACCACCGCACCCAGGCGGCGATCTTCTCGTACGAGCTGTCGCACCTCGGCGACGCGGCCTGGCAGCCGGCCTGACCTCCTCAGACGCCGTCCGGGCGTTCCCTCTCCTCCGGGGCGTCCGGACCCTCCGGGTGGCCGAGGTAGAGGGTAGCGAGGTCGAGGGTGGCGAGGGCTCCGCCGTCCGGGGGGTTGGTGAAGGTCAGGCGGGCGCCGAGGACGGCGGCCTGGCCGACAGCGATGGTGAGGCCGAGGCCGTGGCCCTGGCCGCGCTCGGCGGCGCCGGTGCGGAAGCGCTGCGGCCCGTGGGCGAGGAGGTCGGCCGGGAAGCCGGGGCCGTGGTCGCGCACCGTGACGCGGCTGCCCGTGACGGCGACCTCGACCGGGGCGGCGCCGTGCCGGTGGGCGTTGGCCACCAGGTTGGTGACGATGCGCTCCACCCGGCGCGGGTCGGTCCGGACGACGGCGGGGGCCGCCGGCCGGAACCGGGTGTCGCCGCCCGCCTGCCCGATCGCGTGGGCGACGAGGTCGCCGAGGGGGACCTCGTCGAGCCTGGCCCGCTCGGCCCCGGCGTCGAGCCGGGAGACCTCCAGCAGGTCCTCGACCAGGCCGCGCAGGGTGCGGACCTGGGTCCGGACCAGGTCCGCCGCCTCGTCGTCCTCGGGCAGCAGGCCGGCCGCCGTGACCAGGCCCATCAGCGGGGTGCGCAGTTCGTGGGCGACGTCGGCGGTGAAGCGCTTCTCCGCGGCCAGCCGCCCTTGCAGGGTCCCGGCCATCTCGTCCACGGCCGCCGACATCTCGGTGATCTCGTCACGGGCGCGGCCCCGGCGGCCGATCCGGGCGTCGAGCTCGCCGTCGGCGATCCGGCGGGCCGTCCGGGAGCCGTGGCGCAGCCGCCGGTTCATCTGCTCGGCCGCGAGCGCGGTGACGGGCACGATCACGGCCAGGGCGACGAGGGCGGCCTTGACCATGTTCCGGTCCAGCAGCTGGAGGTTGCGCACCTCGGCGCTCATGTCGGTGCGGACGGTGAGGACCTGGTTGTCGCCGACGGGTACGGCCGCCCACATCCAGTACCAGTTGGGCGCTTTGACGTCGTACCAGAGCGCGTACTCCCCCGGTGTCCGCAGGTTCGCGACGGCGTGCGCCAGCGGCCCGGGCAGGTCGGCCGGGGGCTGGAGGTCGGCGGGGTCGGGGCGGCGGCCGGTGCGGGTGAACTCCTTCTCGGCGGCGCTCAGTTGGGCGATCGCGCGGTCGCGTCCGGTCCGGTCGCCGCGCTCCGCGGTCGCCCGGTGGACGAGCAGGCCGATCGTCGCGGCGACCGTGCAGCAGGCGAGTGCGACCAGGGCGGCGATCTTCCAGCGCAGGGAGCGCGGGTTGAGGCGCCACAGGTCTCGGCGGCGGCGCGGGTCGGGGGTTCGCGGCTCACGGCGGCGCGGGTCGCGGGTTCGCGGCTCACGGCGGCGCGGGTCGCGGGTTCGCCCGGTCATCCGGTCAGCTCCGGACGAGCTTGTAGCCGAAGCCCCGGACGGTCTCGATGCGGTCGGCGCCGATCTTCTTGCGCAGCCGCACCACGCAGAGGTCGACGACCCGGGTGTCGCCCTCCCAGCCGTAGTCCCAGACGTCGCGCAGCAGGCGGCGGCGGTCCAGGACCGTACCGGGGTTCTCGGCGAAGGCCAGCAGCAGGCGCAGTTCGGTGGGCGTGAGGGGGACGGCCCGACCGTCCAGCCGGACGTCCAGGCCGCGCAGGTCGATGGTCAGGTCGCCGAGGACGAGGAGGTCCGGCCCGGGCCGGGTGTCCTGCGGGCGCTCCGGCGCGGGCTCCTGGGCGCGCTCCCCGGCCGGCTCCCGGTGGAAGGTGGCGCGGCGCAGCAGGGAGCGGATGCGGGCGACCAGGACGGGGATGTCCACGGGCTTGACCACGTAGTCGTCGGCGCCGGCCTCCAGTCCGGCCACGACGTCGAGGGCGTCGCCGCGGGCGGACATCATCAGGATCGGGGTGAGGCCCTCCTCGCGGATCCGCCGGCACAGGCCGATGCCGTCGAGGCCGGGCAGCATCACGTCCAGGATCAGCACGTCGTGCGCCCCGGCCCGGAAGGCCTCCAGGCCGTCGAGCCCGTCCCCGGTGACCTCGACCCGGTACCCGTAGCGCTCCAGGGCCAGCTGGACCGAGCGGCGGATGACCGCGTCGTCTTCGACGACCAGCACGCTGACCGGGTCGGGTACGCGGGTTCCGGACAAGAGTTCTCCCGTGTCGTGGCCTGGGGATTCGCGCTCGTTCGAGCTCACTGGTGACCGATCGTAGCCGCACGGGGCGGGGCACCGAGGATGCCCGGGGCGCCACCGGTGCGGCGGCCGGACGGCTTGCCGGGGGTCGGGCGGCGGCCGGTCACAGCCGCAGGGTCGCGGCGACCGGAAGGTGGTCGCTGCCGGTGTCGGGCAGGGTCCACGCCGAGCGCGGGGTGATGCCCTTCACCAGGATCTGGTCGATCCGGACCACCGGGAACGACGCCGGCCAGGTGAAGCCGAAGCCGTCACCCGCCTCCTGCTGCGCCGACCGCAGCGGCCCGGTGAGCGCGTCCAGCGCGGAGTCGTCGACCGAGCCGTTGAAGTCCCCCAGGACGACGACCCGCGGGAGCCGTTCGGCCCGTACGGCCTCGGCCAGCTTGGCGGCCGCCTCGTTGCGGCGGGCCGTGGTGAAGCCGGCGGCCGGGTGCACCCGGACCGAGGCGAGGTGCGCCGCGTAGACGGCCACCGGGCCCTTCGGGGTCCGGACGGTGGCGCGCAGGGCCCTGGTCCAGGGCATGATCTCCACCGGCTCCACCGCCTCCAGCGGGTACCTGCTCCACAGCCCGACGCCGCCCCGCACCTCGGCGTAGGGGTAGGCGGCGGCCAGTTCGTGCCGGTAGGTCTCCTGCGCCCGGCTCGCCAGCTCCTCCACCGCCAGCACGTCGGCGCCCGAGGCGGCCAGCGCGCGGGCCGTCCGGCGCGGGTCGGGGTTCTCCTCGTTGACGTTGTGGCTGACCACGGTGAGGTCCCCGCCGCCGGCGCGCTTGTCGACGAGGGCGGGAGCGAAGAGCACGGTCCAGACGAGGGCGGGGACGAGGACGGCGGCCGCCGCCCGGACGGACCGCCGGACCGCCGCCAGGAGCAGCAGCAGCGCGACGGCCACGCCCGACCAGGGCAGCACCGTCTGCCAGAGGCTGCCGAGATGGCCGACGCCGTTGGGCAGTTGGGCGTTCAGGGCCATCAGGGCGGCGCAGAACAGGGCCGCCACCACGATCAGCCGCCCGCGCGGCCGCCCCTGCCGCGCCTGCCGCGCCGGACGACGGCCCGGACGGTGGACCGGACGACGGGCCGGACCGCGGTGGCCGGTCCCGGAGGCCGCCACCACCACCGGAGCCGCCCCGCTGCCCGCGCTCACGCCCACTCCCGCTGGCCGCCGTCGAGCGCCGCAAGGGCGCCCGGCAGCTTCTGCCGCAGGGCGTCGACGAGCCGGCCGCTGTTCTCCAGCGCCGCCCGCAGGCCCTCGGTGGGCGTGGTGCCCGCGCGCTGCCCGAGCACCACGCCGTAGACGAGCCGGCGACCCGGGCCGCCCTTGCCGTCCGGGACCTCCAGGGCCCACATCAGGTTGCCGCCCGCCGGTGTGCTCGACCCGGTCTTCAAGCCGACCACCCCGGGGCGGTCGAGCAGCGTGTTGGTGTTCCGCAGTGGTTCGGCCCGCCCCGGGAGCGTGGTGCTGCGCAGCGCCACGGTGGCCCGCAGCGCCGGCTCCTTCATCGCCTCGCGGGCCAGCTTGAGCTGGTCGGCGGCGGTGGACACGGTCGTGGCCTCGAAGCCGCTGGCCCCGGTGTAGGTCGTGCCGGTCATCCCCAGCCGGGCCGCCTCCGCGTTCATCCGTTTCACGAACGCCTCCTGGCTGCCCGCGTCCCAACGGGCCAGCAGCCGGGCCACGTTGTTGGCGGACGGGAGCAGCATCACCTCCAGCAGCTTGCGCTGGGTGAGCCGCTGCCCCTCGGTGACGGGAGCCGTGGACTCGCTCGCCGAGACCGACTCGGCCGCGGCCTGCGCGTCGACCGTGATCGTCGGCCCGTCCTCGCCGTCCTTGAGCGGGTGGTCCCGCAGGACGACGTACGCCGTCATCACCTTGGTGACGCTCGCGATCGGCACCGGCTGCTGCTGCGGTCCCTTGACCCCGAGGACGCCGGCCTTCGCCACGGCGACGGCCGCCTGCCCGTCCGTCGGCCACGGGAGGTCGAGGTCGGCGACGGCCTCGGGCGCCGGGAGCACCAGCGCCCCGTCCGCCCGGGCGTCCCCGCCCGCACCGGGGCCCGCGCCCGGGCCGCCGTCCGGCAGGGCGGCCAGCGCACCCCCGCCGGCACCGGCGACCAGCACCCCGGCCAGCGCCCACAGCACCCCACGGCGGGGCACCCGGCCCCGGCCGGACCCGGGACGAGGGTCTCGGCCTTCATGATTGGTGAGGACTTTCGTAACGACGGACACGACGGCTGCCTCCCGGAGCAGAGGGACACGGGCCCGGTGCCGCCGACGGCCACCGGGTGTGCCCACAGCCTCCGCGACCAGCGCTTCCGCCCGGTCGGAGCGGGGCTTCCACCGGCGCGCAGTCGTGTATCAGCCGTGTACCGGCCGCCGCCGACGCACCTCGGCCCCTACCGGCCCTACCGGTGCCGTCGGGCAGCGCCCCCGTGCGGGAGCACACCCGTGCGGAGGCGTACGAGTCCCCGGTGCGGGGAACGGCCGGAACGGCCGGAGCAGCTTCGCGGCCACCTCGTGGAAGGCGGAGGTCCAGGGGATCGGCGGCGGGTCAACGGGCCTCCCAGCGGCCTCGGCAGGCGCTCCACCCGGCGAGCCACCCGGCGAAGCCGGGCGGGCCGGCGGGGGCCTCGTCCGGGTCGGGGCGGGGGAAGGCGCCGCCGTCGGCGAGGAGCCAGACGGTGCCGCGCCTCGGGCCGGCGGTCACCAGGACCCAGAAGGAGCCGGGGCTCTCGGTACCGAGGACGACGGAACCGTGCCGGTGGAGCACGGTCATCCGGGCGAGGTCCTCGTCCGGGTCGTAGTCGTACTCCCACTGCCATTCCTCGGTGAGCGGGAACGGCGCCGCCGGATCGCGCGGGGCCGAACCGTCGAACGGCACCGGGCAGAGCCAGTTGACCGAGTTCCAGGTGCGCCAGCCGTCCGGGAGCCGGCCCAGCGGCAGCAGGCCGTACTCCGTCGACGGCCGGTCGGCCCCGGCGTGCTCGGTGGCCCCGGCGGTGAGTCCGTTGGCGATGTCGGCGACGAACGTGCGGTACGGCTCGGGCAGCACGATGCCGTGCCGGGCCTCCCAGGCTGCCAACCCGGCTCTGCCCAGCGGCGGTTCGGCGCGGGCCCCGGCCAGGGCGGACCGCAGGGCGTCGAGGTCCCGGCCGCTCGGCGCGGGCTGGTCCACTGTCATGGAGCCAGGGATACCAGCCGGGTCCGACAATCGCCGGGCCCCGCCGGGGCCGTCATTGCGCCGCGGGTGCCGCGGCGGTGAGGAGCAGGTGGGCGAGGTCGGCCGGGCGGGAGAACATCGGCCAGTGGCCGGTGGCCAGTTCGGCCAGCTGCCAGGGCTCGGCGGTGAGCAGGTCGGCCACGTCCTCGTCGGGTTCCTCGCCCGCGAGGAGGCACTTGACGTAGGTCGTGGGCAGGGTGGTGAGGGGGCCGGTCAGGGTGGCGGGCTCGGTGAGGGTGGCGCCCGGGTGCGGGGTCGCGCCGGCGACGATGCAGGCGGTCTGCTCCGCGGTGAGGCCGTGGCCGGCGAAGTGCTCGGGCCGGGCGCAGGGCCAGGAGCCGCCGTTGGCGGCGAGGGCGGCCCGGAGCGAGGTGCCGCCGTCCGGCCAGCCGTCGGCGAAGGAGCGGCCGTCGACGGGGACGGCCGCGTCGACGAGGACCAGCCGGGCCAGCCGGTCGCCGATCCGCTGGGCGGCCTGGCCGACCGGGACGCCCGCGTAGCTGTGGCCGACCAGCACGACCCGGCGCAGGTCGTGGCGTTCGACCTCGGCCACGACGTCCTCGACGTGGGTCCGCTGCCCGGCCGGGACGTCCCGCTTCTCGGCCAGTCCGGACAGCGTCAGCGGGTGGACGGCGTGCCCGGCCGCGCGCAGCGCCGGGGTCACGTCGGCCCAGGCCCAGGCGCCGAGCCGGGCACCGGCGACCAGTACGAAGTTCAGCATGACCGCACCGTAGTGGAGCGGCCCGGAGGGCGTCGCGCGGATATCCGGGAGCGGCGGCCGGGTCCGGTCAGCCGAGGACGGCGTCGACCTCCACCTCGACCAGCCAGTCCGGGTCGATGAAGCGGGAGACCTCGACGACGGTGGTGACCGGGCGAACCGCCCCGAAGCGTTCCCCGTGCGCCCGGGCGGCCTCCTCCCAGGCCGTCACGTCGGTGAGCATGATCCTGGTCCGCACCACGTCCGCCAGCGAGGCGCCCGCCTCCGCCAGCGCGGCCTCGACGATGTCCAGGCACCGGACCGTCTGGGCGTGCACGTCACCGGGCCCGACCGTCCTGCCGTCCGCGCCGATCGGCGCGGTGCCCGCCACCGCGACGAACGGCCCCTTGCGGACCGCCCGGGAGAACCCGATGCGCGGTTCCAGGGGCGAACCCGAACTGACCAGCCGGCGCGTGTTGTCCATCGCGCCATGCTGGCAGAGCGGCGGGCGGCCCGGCCACACCGTCCCGAGGTGCGGACGGGCGCGGCCCGCCGGGGCGTCGTCAGGCCCCGGCCAGGGCCGTGAACTCGGCGGTGCGGACGGCGTCCCCGTGCTTGAAGTCGAGGTAGAGCCGGTACGGGCCGGCCGTCGGCGCGACCGCGTGGAAGGTGATCTCCGGGCCGGGTGCGGTGACCCCGTCGCCGGGCTCGCCGTTCGGGTGGACGTGCAGGTAGGCGAGGTCGGCGGCGCGCAGGGCGACCAGGTGGCCGTACGCGGCCAGGTAGGGCTGGAGGTCGGCGACGGGGGCGCCGTCGTGGGTCACGGTGAAGGTGAGCGGCGCGGCCGCGCCGGCCGTCAACTGCCCGGCCAGGGTGACGGTGTAGCCGTCGACCGTGGCGGTGGCCGAGGCCTCCGGCAGCGGGTGCGCGGCGCTCCCGCCGGGGAGGGTGAGGTCCACGCCGAGGGTGAGCGGGGCGGCGCCGACGGCCTTGAAGTCGGCGTAGGCGTGGTAGGCGGCGGGCCCGTCGAAGGGGTTGGCCACCCGCCAGGTGCCGTCCGCGTCCAGCGTGGGGTGGACGTGCCGGTAGCCGGAGAGGTCGCGGCGGACCACGATCAGGTGCAGCAGGGCCTCGTGCTGGGGCTCGTACGCGGTGACGGGCGCGCCGTCCGGACCGGTGATCCGGAAGGTGAACTCGCCCTCGGGGCCGACGGTCTCCGGTATCAGGGTGTAGCCCTGGTCGGAGGCCGCCAGCCCCTGCGGGGCGCCGTGCCCGGCGTGGTGGCCACCGTGACCGGCGTGGTGGTCACCGTGACCGGCGTGCTGCTCGTGCTGGTGCTGCTGGTGGTGCTGCTCGTGGTCGTGGTGCTGATGGGTGTTCATACCGTCCACGAACGCGGCCCGTTGCGGCCCCGTTCCCGCGACCGTTCCGCTCCGAGCGAACCGGTCAGGCCGCGACCGCCTCGACCACCGACAGGACCGTCGGCGTGGGCAGGACCCGGGAGAGCCGCAGGCCGGCCCGCCGGAGGAGCTCCGCGAAGTCCTCCTCGGTGCGCTCGCGGCCCGCGAGGGACGCCATCATCATCAGGTCCAGGGCCTTCGACTGGTGCGGGGCGTTCCCCGGGGGGACGACGGCGTCCACGACCAGGACCCGGCCGTCCGGGCGCAGGGCGCGGCGGCAGTGCCCGAGGAGGGTCACGCAGCGGTCGTCGTCCCAGTCGTGGGTGATCCGCTTGAGCACGTGGACGTCGCCGGGCGGCACGGCCTCGAAGAAGTCGCCCTCAACCGTCGTCCAGCGGCCCGCGACCTCCGCGGCCGGGCCGAGCCGGTGCCCGGCGAGGACGTGGGCGCGGTCGAAGAGCACCCCGTCCAGGCCCGGGTTGCGGCGCAGCACCTCCAGCAGCAGGCCGCCGTGGCCGCCGGCCACGTCCACCACGGTGCCGGCCTTCGGGAAGTCGTAGGCGGCCGCGATCAGCGCGTTCTCCGGGTCGGACATCGCCGCCATGCCCACGTGGAAGACGGCGGCCGTCCGCTCGTCCTGGGCGAAGTGGTCGAAGAAGGGCATGCCGAACAGCGCCTCGAAGGCCGAGGTGCCGTCGGTGAGACAGCGCGTCAGTTCACCGGCCGGGCGCCACATGGTGCGGTCGGTCAGCATCAGGACGGCCGTCCGCGCGGAGTACGGGACGTCGCCGCGCAGGGCCTGCCCGGTCTCGGTCAGGGCGAAGCGGCCCCGGTCGTCCTCCCGCACCACGCCCCGGGTGGCGAGCAGCCGCAGGACGCGGTGGAGGCCGTCGGCGTCGGTGCCGGTCGCGGCGGCGAGTTCGGCGGGGGCGCGGGGGCCGTCCGCGAGGTGGTCGGCGACCCCGATGTCGGCGGCGGCGCGGAGGGCGGCCGGGAAGAGGAAGCCGAGGGCCTCGTCGATGAGGTGGGCGGCGGAGCGCCGGAAGCCGTCCTCCGACCCGTCACCGGCGGCGCCACCCGCCTCCGGCGCCCCTCCCTCCGTCTGCTCCGCACCGGGCCTGTCACCGTCGTCCTGCCGCATGCCGTCCTCCTCCTCGCGTCCGAGCCATGTCCGAGCCGTGTCCGAGTCATGTCCGCGCCGTGCCCGAGCCCTGCCCGAGCCCTGCCCGAGTGGTCCTCGGGTGTCCTACGCCTGCGGCCGCGCCCCCTCCCGGTGCCGCCACCGCACCGGGTCGTCGGCGACGGCCCGGGGCCGCGCCCCGGTGGGCGCGCGGTACCCGGCGCAGGAGAGCACCAGCATCTCGCCGTCCCCCGGCTGGAACTCGTACGACACCCGCTCCACCCGGCTGCCGATCCCGGCTCCGGCCAGTTCCTCCCGCAGCCGTTCCAGCCCCCGGTACCGCTCGCCGGTGTCGTACACCGTCAGCGGGAACAGCCGGACCTCGCGCCGGGCCACCCGGGCGAGGTCCAGCAGTGCGGCCCGGTGGAACTCCTCGCCCAGCCGGTTGCCGTAGGAGAAGACCAGGTGCGAGCTGAGCACCAGGTCGAAGGAGGCGTCCGGGAAGGGGAGTTCGGGCAGCGCCCCGGCGACGTAGCGCTCCGGGCGGGCGGTGATGTCGGCCCGGAACAGCCGGGAGTTGGCGGTCCACTGCCGGATCAGGTCGTCCGTGTCGGTGTACCAGGACGGGGTGAAGCCCGCCGTCTCGCGCGCCAGCAGCTCCCGTTTGAAGCCGGTCTCCCGCTCGACCAGCAGGCCCAACTCCTCCCGGTGGACGGCGTACTCGCGGTCGACGGCGACCGCGTCCATCCCGCGCCGCCCGGCCTCCGCGACGAAGCTCGCCGCCCCGGCCGGGCAGTCCAGGATGCGCCGGCCGGGGTCGAGGTCGCGGTCGGTGAGCGCGAACATCGCCCGGTACTCGGCGAAGGAGCGTGCGCTGACCAGCACGGGTCAACCCCTTCCGACGAACGGCATGGTGGCCGGCAGCACCACCAGGGACTGGATGGTGGTGTCCGGCGGCTGCGCGGCCATCAGCAGCAGGGCGTCGGTGAAGCGGTCGACCGGGATGGTCGCCTCCACCGCCGAGGTCCCGTCGGCCTGGGTGGCGGCGGGCTGCGGGGCGCCGTCCGGCGGGCTGACGTTGCCGACGTCGATCTGCCCGCAGGTGATGCCGTAGGGCCGGCCGTCCAGGGCGAGCACCTTGGTGAGGCCGAGGACGGCGTGCTTGGCGGCCGTGTAGGCGTGGGAGTGGGGGCGCGGCACGTGCGCGGAGGGCGCGCCGTTGTTGATGATCCGGCCGCCCTGCGGCTGCTGGGTGCTCATCAGCCGGAAGGCCTCCCGGGCGCACAGGAAGCTGCCGGTGACGATGGTGTCCAGGACGCGGTTCCAGTCCTGGAAGGTCGTCTCGGTGATGGGCCGGCGCGGGGCGGCGGCGCCCGCGTTGTTGAAGAGCAGGTCGAGCCGGCCGTAGCGGTCGCGGACGGCGTCGAACAGCCGGGAGACCTCCTCGGGGTTGCGGATGTCGGTGGGCACGGCCAGCACCCGTTCCGGGTCGACGGCCCCGGTGTCGACGGCGAGCGCGGCGGTCTCCTCCAGCGCGTCCTTGCGGCGGCCCGCGAGCACCAGCGTCCAGCCGGCGCCGGCCAGGGCCAGCGCGGAGGCCCGGCCGAGCCCGCTGCCGCCGCCGGTGACCACGGCGACCTTTCCGTCCGGTCGGTTCACGGCGTCCACGTCTCCCCCTCGTTGAGCCAGATCCGCAGCATCCGCCGGGCGTACCGGCCGGGTTCGTCGACGTACGCCGAACGTCCGTGCAGGACACGGCTGTTGCGGATGATCAGCAGGTCGCCGGCGGCCATCGGCAGGCCGAAGGCGATCTCCGGGCGGTACAGCACCTCGTCCAGCACGCCGAGCGCGTCCCACTGACGGTCCGTCAGCTCCGGTCCGCCGCGGTCGGGTGAGGAGCGGACGGTACGGGTCTGGTAGTAGCAGCCGGTCGTGCCGTCCTTCCTCGGGTACAGGATCGGGGTGACGACCCGCTGCGGGCCCGCCCGGCCGGTCCGGTCGAAGGTCCAGTCCTCGCAGAGCGTGGCCAGGGCGTCCGGCCGTTCCCGGCCGATCAGGTCGTGGACGTGCCGGGCGCTCGCCAGCTTGGTCAGCCCCCCGCCGTGGTAGGCGGGTTGGAGGCAGAGCAGGACGAGCAGGTCGCAGGTGTCGCAGTGGAATCCGAGTTCGGTGTTGCCGTCCCCGTCGTGGTCGCGCAGCACCGAGGTGAGGTCGCCGCGGCCGTTCTGCGGGACGATCCGGCCGTGGTCCCGCAGCAGGAAGGAGAGCACCTCGGTGATCTCGCGCTCCGGCTGCTCCGGGTCGACCAGGTTGGCGACGTGGGTGATCCCGACCGAGTCGACGGCCTCCCGGACGAAGGACCGCAGCCGCTCGCGCACCGGCCCGGCCGAGCCCCAGCGCCGGGCCCGGGCGTCGGCCCACAGCAGGTTCCGCTCACCGTCGCTCAGCGGCAGCGACCACATCTGCCGCCGGGCCTCCAACTCCAGGCTGCTCCAGCCGATCTCGGTCACGGTGTGCTCGTTCACAGCGCCTCCTCCTGCCCCGTCCCGGCCGCGACGGCCTTGGACCAGAGCGCCAGTGCCTCGTCGACCTGCGCGGCCGTGACGACCAGCGCGGGGATCATCCGGACCACGTTGAGGTGGATCCCGCAGAGCAGCAGGAGCAGTCCGAGCTCGGCCGCCGCCTGCTGGACCCGCCGGGCCGTCTCCGGGTCCGGCGAGCCGTCCGGGCGGCAGAACTCACTGGCCGCCATCAGCCCGAGGCCCCGGACGTCGCCGATGCCGGGCACCCCGGCGGCGACCGTCCGCAGACCGTCCAGCAGCCGTGCGCCCTGCTCGGCCGCGTTCTCCACCAGCCGTTCCTCGCGCAGCACGTCCAGGGTGGCCAGGGCGGCGGCGCAGGCCACCGGGTTCCCGCCGTAGGTGCCGCCCTGGGAGCCGGGCCAGGCGCGCCGCATCAGATCGGTCGGCGCGGCGACGGCGGACAGCGGGAAGCCGCTGGCCAGGCCCTTGGCGGTGATCAGCACGTCGGGCCGGAAGCCCTCCCCGTACGGGTGGGCCGCCTCGTGCTGGTGGGCCCAGAACCGGCCGGTGCGGCCGAAGCCGGTCTGCACCTCGTCCAGCACCAGCAGCAGGCCGTGCCGGTCGGCGCGCTCGCGCAGCCCGGCCAGAAACCCGGCCGGGGCGGGGACGTAACCGCCCTCGCCGAGCACCGGTTCGACGAACAGGGCGGCGGTCTCGGCGGGGGCGGAGACGGTGGCCAGCACCTCGTCCAGCCCGCGCAGGGCGTGCGCCACCGCCTCCTCCTCGGACAGTCCGAGCCGGAAGGCGGCCGGGAAGGGCGCCACCGCGACCCCGGGCGGCAGCGGGCCGATGCCCGCCCGGAAGCGGGTCCCGGCGGTGGTGAGCGAGGCGGCGCCCATGGTGCGGCCGTGGAAGGAGCCCTCGAAGACGATCACGTTCTGCCGCCCGGTGGCGTGCCGGACCAGCCGCAGCGCCGTCTCCACCGCCTCCGTCCCGGCGGTGGCGAAGCAGAGCGAGTCCAGGCCGGGCGGCAGGACGTCGCCCAACCGGTCGGTGAGGGTGAGCAGTTGGTCGTGCAGCACGGTGGTGTATTGGCCGTGCAGCAGCCGGCCGGCCTGTTCGCGGACGGCCTCGACCACCCTCGGGTGGCAGTGGCCGGTGCTGGTCACGCCGACGCCGGAGGTGAAGTCGAGGTAGCGGCGGCCGGCGGCGTCGTAGAGGTGGAGGCCCTCGCCGCGTACGGCGACGACGGGAGTGGCCTGCTTGAGCACGGGGGAGAGCTGGGACAACGGAGTCTGCCTTCTCTCGGGGCGGGACGGATCGGCGGGTCGGATCGGCGGGGCGAAGGGTCGGTAGGAACGGGACAGGTCGGTCCGGACGGCGAGGCGAAACGGTTCAGCGGGGTGGCGGCAGGTGGCCGGCCTCGGCGGCCCAGGTCTGCGCGGCCGCCCACCACTGCGCCGTCGGCGCGGCGAAGCGGACGCCCAGCCGGTCCAGCACGGCGGTGGTGTAGCCGCAGTCCACCCGGACGTTGCGCTCCTCCTGCTGGGCCCAGGCGGCGGCCAGCCGGGCGGCCGTCGGGTGCCGCCGCTCGGCCCGGGCGATGGCGGCCGCGAAGCCCGCCTCGTCGGTGAGCCGGACGGGCCGGCCGTGCGCGGCGAGCCAGCCCACCAGTTCGTCGTGCGGCGTCCGGTGCGGGTTCTCGACGTGGTACGCGCCGGGCGCCGCGTACGGGTCGAGGGCGATCGCGGCGATCCCGGCGGCCACCGTGTCCACGTACGAGAACGCGAAGGCCGTGTCCGGGCGACTGGGGGCGGCGCCGGCCAGCAGGTAGCCGCGCACCAGCTGGTAGACCCGGTTGTCGCCGGAGTTGGCCTGGAAGGCGCCGGTCAGGCTGTGCGCGGCGATGTGGCCGCTGCGGTACAGGTAGGCGGGGTGCCCGCCGGCCGCCCAGGCCCGGACGGCCTGCTCGGCCCGGTACTTGCTGCGCTCGTACGGGGTGCGGAACCGCTGACCGATCCACAGGTCCGCCTCGCCGAACCGGCGCGGGGGGCCGTCCACGCCGCCGGACACGGTCAGCGTGGAGACGTGGTGGAGCCGGGCCTGCGGGGTGTGCTCGCCGACCCAGCCGAGCAGTCGGCGCACCGCCGCGTGGTTGGCCCGCTCCAGTTCCTCGGGCGCCGCGACCAGCCGGACGTCCGCCGCCGCGTGCACCACGATCCGGGCCTCCCGGGCCCGTTCCAGCCCGGCCGGGGACAGGCCCAGACCGTCCCGTTCGAGGTCCCCGGCGACGACGTGGGCGGCCGCCCCACCGGCCCGTCCGCCGGACAGCCCACCGGACAGCCGCCGGACCGCTGCGGCGTCGTCGGCGGCCCGCACCAGGCAGGTGACCACGGCGCCGCGCCGCCCGAAGGCCTCCAGCAGGTGCCGCCCGAGGTAGCCGGTCGCGCCGGTGAGCAGCACCCGGGCGGGCTCCCGGACGACGGCCCGGGCGGTGGGTGCCACCCCGCTGTGCAGCAGCTGCCCGGAGGTGGACAGCGGCGAGCGGACGGGCTCGTCGGCGGTCGGCCCGCCGAGCACCGCGGCGAAGCGGTCGAGGACCCGCCGGGCGGCCGGGTGCCCCACCGCCGGCCATCCGTACACCAGGTCGGCGACCAGGCGCCGCTCCACCACCCGGGCGGTGAGCCGCAGCCGGTACAGCGGGTCGCCGCCGGTGCAGCGGGCCGTACCGGCCTGCTCGTCGGCGACGGTCCAGTCCAGCGCGGGTTCCTCGGGCAGCCGGAAGGTGCCGAGGAAGTTGAACCCGAGGTCCGGCCGCGCACCGGGGGCGTCCATCGGCCGGACGGGCGCCTCGCTCAGCCGGCGGGCCGTCTCCGCCGGTCCGGCGCCGCTCGCAGGGTCCAGCTCGACGTGCTTGACGGCGGTGAACCAGCCGACGGTGTCCAGGAATTCGCCCGGGTCGCCGACCGCGTCCCGGCCGTGGGTCTCGACCTCCACGGCGAGCCGGGGCCCGCGGCCGTCCGTGCCGAGGGCGGCTTCGGCCCGCACGACGGCCTCGGCGAAGGCGTCCAGCAGGACGGCCTCCAGCCCGGCGCCGCCGCCGTGCCGGGCGACCAGCCGGGCGGTGGCGTCGGCGTCCAACGCCCAGCTGAGCGCGGCCGGTCGCCCGGGCGGACCGGGGTCGGCGGCGGGGGCGGGGGCAGCGGGCGCGGCGGGCGCGGCTGCGGCCGCCCACCGGTAGAAGTCGGCCGTCGGCGGCAGTCCGACCGGCTCGCCGTCCAGCACCGCCCGGTAGGCCCGGGCGAGGTCGTCCAGCACGATCCGCCAGGACAGCCCGTCGACCACCAGGTGGTGGGCGATCAGCGCGAGCCGCTGGTCGGTGCCGGGCGGGCCGGTGAACAGGTGGGCGCGCAGCAGCCGGCCGGCCAAGGGGTCCAGGCTGCGGTGGAGTTCGGTGCAGACCCCGGCGACGGTGTCGGCGATCGCCCGCGCGGCGCCCGGGATGCGGGAGTGGGAGAGCGGGTCGAGGTCCGCGACGGCGAGCGGTTCGCCGGGGCCGTCCGGGCCGACGGGTCGGCGCAGCGCCGGGTGGCCTTCCAGGACGGCCGCGAGTGCCGCCGAGAGCGCGGCCGGGTCGACGTCGGCGCGGCAGCGCAGCAGTACCGACTGGTTCCAGTGCCGCAGGTCGTCGACCGCCCGCTGCCGGTACAACCAGCGCTGGGCGGGCGCGAGTTGACCGCTGCCCGGGTGCTGCGGCGCCGGTGCGGGGACGCCCACGGGCACGGCCGCCGACGCCAGCCCGGCCGCCGTCGGGTACCGGTAGAAGTCCTCGTGGGTGACCCGCAGCCCGGAGCGGCGCAGCAGGGCGATGGTGCGCATGGCGAGGATGGAGTCCCCGCCGAGGTCGATCACGTCCGTCCGCGGTCCGATCCGGGGCAGGCCGAGCGCGCCGGCCCAGAACCGGGCGATCTCCCCGGCCGGGCCGTCCCTGTCCCCGGCCGCATCCGTCACAACCGTCGCAGCCGTCGCAGCCGCCGTACCGTCCGAACCCGCCGGGCCCTCCGCACCGGTCGGCTCGGCGCGGGCCTCGACCAGTCGGTCCACCAGCTCGGCCAGCCGGGCCCGGTCCAGCTTGCCGTTCGGCCCGAACGGGAAGTCGGGCAGCACCAGGACCGGCTGCGGCACGGAGTAGCCGGGCAGCCGGTCGCGCAGCCGGTCGACCAGTCCCGACAGGTCGACGGCGGGATCCAGCAGCCTTACCACGCCGATCAGTTGGCTCCCGGGGGAGGTATCCCGCAGCAGCGCCGCCGAGCCCGCCACGCCCGGGTACCCGTCCATCGCCCGCTCGACCTCGGCGAGGTCGACCCGGTACCCGCGGACCTTGACCTGCCGGTCCACCCGGCCGAGGAACACCAGGTCGCCGTCGGCCCGTCGGCGGCACAGGTCGCCGGTCCGGTAGGTCCGTCGGCCGTCCCGCCGGAGGAAGCCCCGGGCGGTCTCCTCGGGCCGCCCGAAGTACCCGGCGCTGACGCCCCGCCCGCCGATCAGCAGTTCCCCCACCGTGCCGTCGGCCACCGGCCGCCCGGCGCCGTCCACCACGGTGAGCAGCACCTCGCCGATGCCGCTGCCGATCGGCACGGTCGCTTCCCCGTCGGGGAGTTGGCGGGCGGCGGTGGCCAGGAAGCAGGTCGCGCCGACGGTCGTCTCGGTCGGTCCGTAGTGGTTGACCAGCCGTTCGGTGACGCCGTCGTCGAGCAGGGCGGCCGCGAGCGGGCGGGGCAGCGCCTCGCCGCCGAGCAGCAGGGTGCGCAGCGGCGGGGTGCCCGCCGGGCGGCCCTCCAGCAGCGCGGCCAGGTGGGAGGGGGTGGTCTTCAGGGTGTCGACCCCGGCGCGGCGCAGCGTGGTCCAGAACGCCGTGGGGTCGCGCACCTCCCGGTCGGGGACCACGTGCACCGAGCCGCCGGTGGCCAGGGCGAGCAGCCAGGCGGTGTGGCCGAGGTCGGCGGCGAGGGTGGTGACGTGGGCGAGCCGGGGGGCGTCGGCCTCGGTGAGCCCGAGCCGGTCGGCCAGGGCGTGGGCGTAGTGGACGGCGTTGGCGTGGGTGACGGTCACGGCCTTGGGCTCGCCGCCCGATCCGGAGGTGAAGGACAGGTACGCCGGGTCCTCCCCGCCGGGCCCGCCGCCCTCCCCGCCGGGCCCGCCCGCCGGCCCGTCCTCCGGCCCGCCCGCCAGCACGTCGACGACCTCGACGCCCGGGCCGGCGGCCCCGCCCTCGGTCGCGAGCACCCGCCCCACCCCGACGGCGGCCAGCCTCCGGGCCAGGTCGGCGGCCGTCCAGTCCGGGTCGGTCAGCACGGCGGCCGCGCCGGAGCGCAGCACCCCGTGCAGCAGCACCAGCATCCGGGCGTCCCGGGGGCCGAGCAGGGCGACCCGGTCGCCGCGCCCGGTGCCGCCGGCGGCCAGCCGGGCGGCGATCCGCGCGGCGGCGGCGTCCAGGGTGCGGTGGTCGACGGTGCGGCGGCCGTCGCTGACGGCGGGCCGGTCGGGGTGGGTGCGGGCGCGCTCGGACAGCAGGGCGGTGAGCGAGCCGGTGTCGGGCGCGGTGGCCCGGAGGTGCTGGGTCGCGGAGGTCACGCCGGCTCGTCCCCCGTCCGGACCACGCGGGCTGTACGGGCCGTACGCGCCGGGTCGGCCGCACGCACCGGACCGGCCGGGTCGGCCGTACGGGCCGTACCGGCCGCGCGGTGCGAACGGACCGTACGGCCCGGCCCGGGCGGGTCGAGGCCGGCCGGGTCCCCCGCCAGGTACCCGTCCAGCACGGTGCCGTCGCGCAGGCGTCCGGCCAGTTCCCAGGCCAGCATGCGGTGCAGGCCGTCGACGTGGATCAGCCCGTGCCGGACCGCCAGCCGCTCGTAGTCGGGGTGGTCGACCGGCGCGGTGGCGAGGTAGAGCGCGGTGAACGGTGCCCGGCCGAGCAGCCGGAGTTTCCCCGAGCAGACCGGGTTGGCCGCCGCCCAGTCGGCGCCGCCGGAGCGGACGCGTTCGACCGCGCGGGCGACGGTCAGCCCGGTGCGCGGGACGAGTTCGCGCTCGCCGCCCTCGCTGAGGTGCCAGGGCAGGACCACGCCGAGCACGTCGGCCCGGGTCAGCCGGACCCGCCACCAGCCGCCGGGGACCTCTTCGTCGGCGCGTTCCAGGTTCTCCTCGCCGTACAGGTTGGTGTTGCCCTCGTGGGCGCGTTCCACCGGATGGTCCCGCAGGTAGGCCCGGTGGACCTCGGAGTAG
Organism: Kitasatospora sp. NPDC059088; assembly: GCF_042738155.1. Taxonomy (NCBI): domain Bacteria; kingdom Bacillati; phylum Actinomycetota; class Actinomycetes; order Kitasatosporales; family Streptomycetaceae; genus Kitasatospora; species Kitasatospora sp. NPDC059088. The sequence continues at coordinate 24,195 of NZ_JBHYGR010000033.1, forward strand.
GCGACGGCGCTGACGATCTCCACGGCGGTGCTCCTCAGGAGGTTCAGACGGTTCCGGTGTACTCGGTGAAGTGGTGTTCCGCGAACAGGTCGGGCCACTGGCCGTCGGCCAGGTCGAGTTCGCGGGCCCGGGCGAGCATCTGCCGCCAGTGCGGCTTCACCGGGCGCCAGCGCGCTCCTACCTGGCAGTAGGAGGCGTCGATGAAGTAGCGCGGCCGGCCCGGTCCGCCGTCGGGCGCCGGTCTGCGGGTGTGGAAGAGGGCCGAGTTGAGCAGCACGGTGGTGCCGGGCGGCAGCCGGTCGAGGACCACCTCGCCGGGCAGTTCGCCGGTGCCGTGGTGGGCGTAGGCGCCCTTGTCCGCGGTGCGGCGGTGCGAGCCGGGCAGCACGGCCAGGCTGCCGACCCGCTCGTCCAGCCCGGTGAGGTAGTGCAGCGCGTGGACCATCAGCAGCGACGGGTCGGAGCCGTCGTTGGGCTCGCAGTCGTGGTGCCACGGCTTGCCGGGGAGGTCGGGGGCCTGGCGGTCGCTGTGCAGGTGGTGGAAGACGAAGGACCGGCCGATCAGTCCGGTCAGCGCCCGCAGCAGCGGCGGGTGGGTGAGCAGTTCGCCGTGTGCGGGGAGCTCCAGCTCCAGCACCGGGGGCGGCCCGTTGCGGCGCGGGTCGGTGCAGGCGGCGATCGAGCGGGCCCGCAGGCCCTCGTCCACCCAGCGGTCCACCTCGGGGGCGAGGCGTTCGCGCAGCGCTTCCGGGAGCAGCCCGGGCAGGACCAGGTACCCGGACTCCAGGAACTGACGGCGGTGCTCGGCGTCGAGGGCCTCACGCCCGGTGGAGAAGACTGTCACCGTACCGACCCCCTCCTTCCGTTCGACGGGACGCACAGCGGGACTCGGCACGGCGGGACTCGGCGCAGCGGGACTCGGCACGGCCGGGCGGGGCGCAACGGGCCGGGGTACGGCGGGACGCGGTTCGGGCATGGAGGCACACGGGTCCGTCCTGACTTCGGGTGGCGGCGGTGTCGCCCGTCGTCGCCACAGACAGCTGGATGCGCGTTTCGCAATCGCGACCGGGTCCACCGAACGGGCCCACGGTCGCCACGAAGAGCCAAGCGTCGATCACGCAAGGTGATCCGCCCCAGGAGTATGAACCGGCCTTCGCGTCCACGACAAGACCAAAGCCAACCCGTGGTTACCTTCCCGCCACCGTGCCGTTCAGCTCCGGCCACCAGTCGATTCGCACCCCAACGGAAACTCCGGCGCTCCCCCGCCCCGATGATTCGCCGTCGGAACAGCGGATGCGGCAGAGTTGGCGGCATGAGCGTTGACGCCCGGAGTCTCCAGCACAGCCCCGGACCGGCCAGGCGGCGGCCGGTCCAGCAGCGCAGCCAGGAGCGGTACGGCCGCATCCTGGACGCCTGCGCCCGGCTGCTGGACGAGGTCGGCGCGACCGCCCTGACCACCAAGGAGGTCGCCCAGCGCGCCCAGGTGCCGATCGGCACCCTGTACCAGTTCTTCGCCGGCAAGGAGGACCTGCTGGCCGCCCTCGCCACCCGCAACCTCGACCACTACCTCCAGCGCCTGGACGACCGGCTGGCCGGCTCCGCCCCGGTCGGCCCGGCCGGGTTCACCGACCTCGCGGTGGAGGAGTTCGTCGCGATGAAGCGCGCGGTGCCCGGCTTCGGCCAGGTCGACTTCGGGCTCGCCGGTACGGCGGTGCCCTCCGGGGTGCGGAACGACAAGCACCTGCTGGACTCCGGCATGGACAACAACACCGCCGTCGCCCTGCGGCTGCAGGCGCTCGGCGGCGAACTGTTCGAGGCCGGCGACCCGGCGGCCACCACGCTCGCCCTGCGGGTCGCCCTGGAGGCGGCCGACGCGGTGCTCAAGCTGGCCTTCCGGGGGGACCCGCACGGGGATCCGGCGCTGATCGCCGAGTGCAAGCGGCTGGTGCGCGGCTACCTCGCGCAACAACTGCCCGCCCACTGACCCCCGTCCCTCCGGCCCGCCTCCGCCCCGGCCGCCCGAGCCGTTGCGAGGCCGTCCCCGGCGCAGCACAGTGGATAGCGCAACGGCCGCACGACCCGAGGAGCAGTCATGCACGCAACGGTTGGTGACCACATCCACATGTTCAGCCGGTCGATCGGCATGACGGACCGGAAGGGCGAGATCGTCGAGGTGCGCGGCGCCGACGGGGAGCCGCCGTACGTGGTCCGCTTCGAGGACGGCCACCAGGGCCTGGTCTACCCGGGACCGGACTGCCTGGTCGAACCGCGCCTGGCGGAACACTGACCCACTCCCCCACGACCCCGCTACCCGGAGCGCTCGCCGGGCTCGCGCCACTGCTGGACCACTACGGGTACCTGGCGGTGGCGCTGCTCGTGCTGCTGGACAACTGCGGCGTCCCGGTGCCCGGGCAGACCGTCCTGGTGCTCGCCGCGGTGTACGCGGGCACCGGGCACCTGGACCTCGCCGCCGTCCTGCTGATCGGGGCGGCCGCCGCCACCCTCGGCAACATGCTCGGCTACCTGATCGGCCACACCGGCGGGCGCGCCTTCGTCCACCGCTGGGGCCGCTACGTGCTGCTCACCCCGGCCCGGATGGAACGCGCCGACGGCTTCTTCGCCCGGCAGGGCGGCAAGGTCGTCACGGTCGCCCGCTTCGTGGACGGGCTGCGCCAGTACAACGGCATCATCGCCGGGACCACCGAGATGCCCTGGCGCCGCTTCGCCGTCTTCAATCTGCTGGGCGCGGTGCTGTGGACGGCCGTCTGGGGCACCTTCGGGTACGTCGCCGGGGCCAACATCGGCGCGGTCTACCGGACGGCGCTCCGCTACCAGCTCTGGTTCGCGATCGGACTCGGCGTCCTGGTCGCGGCGTTCCTGCTGCGGCAGGTGCTGCGCTACCGGCGCCGGCGCCGCGAGGACGCCGACGCCGGCAGGCCGTCCGACCGGCCCGAGGACCCCGACCGGCCCGAGGACTCCGACCGGCCCGAGGGCGGTTAGCCCAGCGGGAACACCTCGAACGGCACCGCGAAGCGCGTCCCCAGCCGGGTGCCCGCGCCCCGGCCGAAGCCCTCCAGGAACTCCCGGGCGTCCGCCATCGCCCCGCCCAGCCCGGCCAGGTACGCCTTGTGCTCCTCCAGCGAGGCGACGCCCAGGTCGAAGGTGTCGGTGGTGTCCACCGCGTGCCGGGCCTCGGGCGAGGCGGCCGCCCAGATCTGCCGGACGCCGTTCCAGGGCTGGTGGCCCTCGTCCAGCAGGTCGCGGAACACCCAGCGGTTGCCGGCGTCGCGCACGCCGTCCAGGGTGGCCCGGCCGACCGCGATGTGGTCGGCCTGGTTGAGGAACGTGCCGCCGTAGGTCTCCCGGAAGTTGCTGGTGATCACGATGTCCGGCCGGTGCCGGCGGACCACCCGGGCGATGTCGCGGCGCAGCGGCAGCCCGTACTCGACCACCCCGTCCGGGTGCCCGAGGAACTCGACGGTCTCCACCCCGACCACCCGCGCGGAGGCGCGCTGCTCGGCCTCGCGCAGCGGGCCGCACCGCTCCGGGTCCATCGAGTCGATCCCGGCCTCGCCGCTGGTGACCATCACGTAGACCACCTGCTTGCCCTGGGCGGTCCAGCGGGCGACGGCCGACGCGCCGCCGTACTCCATGTCATCGGGGTGGGCGACGATCGCCACGGCGGTCCGCCAGTCCTCGTCGACGGGCTGGTAGGGCTCGGGCGCCTGCTCGGTCATGCTGCTCTTCCTTCACTCGCGGCTCGTACGGCTCTCGGTCACACCGTCGTACGGTCGTACCGCAGGCGACTCTAGAAGACCGCCCTCCCCACACCCCGTCAGACACCCTTCCCTCGCCGGGACTTGACCCCGACCCCGCGCGTCAGGGGTCGGCGTCCGGTCGGCCCGCGGCGGGAAAGGGCTCGCCCGGCGCGCCGCAACGGGGGGTACGGGCGTGCCGGGCGAGGGCTGGGGGGTGGACCGCCGGTCGGTCAGCCGGCCTCGGCGGCGAGCCGGGGTTCCGGCGCGGGCGCGGCGGGCTGCGGCCAGGTGATCCGGGTGGCGCAGAGCGAGACCACCGCGGCGGAGGCGGCGACGGCGGCCATGCCCCAGACCAGGCTGGTGCCGCCGGCGATGAAGCCGATCACGGCGGGGCCGGCCAGCAGGCCGGTGGTGCCCATCGCCGCCACCAGGGAGAGCGCGTCGGAGCCCTGGCGGGCGGCGGCGACGTAGACGCAGGGGGTGACGGCGGCGACGCCGAGGCCCACGCAGGCGAAGCCGAGCAGGGTCGGCACCACGCCGCCGGTCAGCAGGGCGAGGGCGAGGCCGAGGCCGGCCAGCAGGCTGCCGGTGCGGACGATCCGGCCGTCGCCGAAGCGGGTGCGCCAGCCGTCGGCGAAGATCCGGGCGCAGACCATCATCACCGAGACGACGGCGATGCCCAGCGGGGCGAGTCCGGCACCGGCGTCCACCACGTCCTTGAGGTAGAGCGCCGACCAGTCGTTCATCGCGCCCTCGGTGACGGTGCCGAAGACCATCGCCAGGCCCATCCAGAGGGTGGCCGCGGCCGGCAGGGCGAAGCCGCGACGGGTCTTCCTCCCGGCCTGCTCCGCGGGGGCGGCGGCCCCGTCCGGGTGCTCGGCCCCGTCCGGGTTCCCGGCCCCGTCCGGACGTTCGGCCAGCAGGCCCGGCCGGGCGGCCAGCGCCAGCACCGCCAGCAGGGCGGTGGCCAGCCCGAAGTGGACGGCGAGGCTGCCGGTGAAGGCGTTGACGCCGGAGGCCAGCAGGGCGGCCAGCAGCGAGCCGGCGCTGAACGTGGCGTGCAGCCTGGACATCGTGGTGCGCTCGAAGCGGGCCTCCAGGGCGGCGCCCTGGGCGTTCATCGCCACGTTCAGGCAGCCGACGGCGACGCCGTCGAAGAACAGCACCAGCAGGGTGACCGGGTAGTTCGGCACCACCGACAGGGCGAGCAGGACCACGCCCAGGGCGAGCGCCGACAGCACCGAGAGCAGCCGGGAGCCGAACCGCCGCATCAGCACCGCCACCAGCGGGAACGACACCGCCGCACCGATCCCGCAGGTCATCAGCAGCAGGCCGATCTGGGCCTCGCCCAGGTCGAGCCGCGCCTTGAGCGCGGGCACCCGGGACACCCAGGTCGCGTACTGGAAGCCGAGCGCGAAGAACAGTGCGCCGATGGCCAGTTGGGAGCGGCGGAACTCGTCGCGCGCGGGGGAGGTCATGTGCATCAGCCCACTTCGGCTCTGGGTGCGGATCCGGGGGTCGGGTCCGCGGGGTTCGGGGCGCGGTCCAGCGGCTTGGCCATGTAGACGGCCACGGCGCCGTAGCTCGCGGGCAGCCCGATCTCCGGCCGGGCGCGGTAGCCCAGGCCGGTCCACAGCACCTCGGAGCCGCGCACGGCGACCAGCGAGAGGGTGCGGTGGCCGGCCGCCCGGCCGCACTCCTCCAGGTGCCGCAGCAGCCGCGGGGCCAGGCCCCGGCCGCGCGCCCGCTCGGCGATCACCAGGTCGTGGGCGTGCAGGTTGCTCTCCGTGGTCCGCACCACGGCGCCCGCGGACGCCAGGCTGAGGTCCGGGCAGCGGAACAGCGGGTACGGCAGGGCGAGCAGGTAGCCGGCGAAGCCGTCCGCGTCCTCCAGCACGAAGCAGGTCGACGGCGAGGCGCGGTGCCGGGAGCGCAGCGCCGCACCGCCCTCGGAGAGGCCGCTGGCGGCGTAGGCGCGCTCCTCGGCGGCGATCACGTCCGGCCAGTCCTCCTCGCGGAGCAGCCGGATCCGGGTGTCGCTCATCCGCGCCCCTCCTCGGGGTGGTCGCCGCCGACGCAGGTGTACGGCAGCGGCGGGAAGCCGTTGAAGCCGCGGGTGGCGTAGGCGGTGGCGTAGGCGCCGCAGGAGTGGATCCAGACCGGATCGCCGGAGGCGAGCGCGTGCGGGACGCGCACCGCGCCGTCCTCCTGGGCGTACGCGTCGTCGCTGTCGCAGGTCGGGCCGGCCACCACGGCGTTGACGAACTGCCCGCCGGGGTGGGTGGGGAACTCCAGCCGGTACTGCAACTGGTCCATCTCGTACAGGCCGTTGAACTTCCCGCAGCTCAGGTAGAGCCAGTCCTCGCGGGTGCCGTCGAGCCGGTGGCGGGAGGAGAGCCGGGCGACGTGAGCGCGGATCGCGCCGTGGTCGGCGACCAGGTGGCGGCCGGGTTCCAGGACGAAGTCCAGCGGGGCGGCGTTGACGGCGCGCAGCCGGTCCATGCCCTCGCGGATCACCGTGAACATCTTGTCCAGCGGCGGTTCGAGCGGGCGGCCGCCCCGGTCGAGGACGCCGAGGGCGGGCAGTCCGCCGCCGAGGTTGATCCGGTCCGGGGTGATGCCGCGCCAGTTGAGCGCCTCCAGGACGGCGGCCAGCGAGTCGATCGCCGCGGTCCAGGCCTCGGCGGTCATCTGCTGGGAGCCGACGTGCACGGACAGCCCGGAGGGCACCAGCCCAGCCGTGCGGGCGGCGCCGAGCACCCGCAGGGCGTCCTCGGGCGAGCAGCCGAACTTGTGACTGAGGCCCCACAGGGCGCCCTCGCCGGTGGTCGCGATCCGGCAGAACACCCGTGACCCGGGGGCGTGTTCGGCGATCGCGGCGACGTCCTCCAGGCTGTCGGTGGCGAACTCGCGCACGCCCAGCCGGTAGGCCTCGGCGATGTTGCGGTCGGACTTGATGGTGTTGCCGTAGTGGATCAGCCCGGGGGCCACCCCGGTGCGCAGCGCCTGGGCGATCTCCTGCGGACTGGCGGCGTCGAAGCCGGAGCCGAGCCGGGCGAGGTGGCCGAGCACCTCGTCGACGGGGCAGGCCTTCATCGCGAACCGGACGGCGACGCCGGGCAGTTCGGTGCCCAGGGCGGCGTACTGGCGGCCGATGCCGTCGAGGTCGTAGATGACGGTGTCCTCGGTGGCGGCGGCGAGCGCGGCCCGGAGGGCGGTGTGGTCGTGCTGGTCGGGCCGGGGCGCCCGGTCGGCGTGCACGGCGGCGGAGGCGGTCGGGGCGCGGTGGTTGGCCCTCCCCCGGTCGGCCCGCTCGCGCGGTTCGGCGGCGTGCTGCGCCCCGGCGGCGTGACGCTGCTCGGGGATGTGGCGCGGCTCGGCCGAGCGCCGGGGCTCGGCGGAGCGGTGCGGCCCGGCGGAGCGGTGCGGCTCGGTGGCAGGGCGCGGTTCGGTGGTCTGAGATATCACGTGTGAACTCCCGGTGCGGCTGGGCCTGTCCGGCGGATCTGGTCGGACCAGACCGCGGCGTCTGAGTGCGTGCATCGCAAGGCGGAGGATGGAGTCCATGCGGAGCATCGGCGACTGACGACAACGCAGCGAGGTGCGTGCTCAGGCGTCGCGGGCCCGGCCGGATCCGCCGGACAGGCCCTGACCCTGCAGCCGGTCGGCGGGGGCGGTCCGGCTCGCTCGCACGAGCGGGCCCCACGCGTCGATCAGCAGGGCGAAGTCCTCGATGTCGGCCTGCGCCCGGTCGAGCAGCTGCGCCCGTCGGGGCGCCAGGTGGTCGGCGAACTCGGCGTACTTTCCGCCGAGTTGCCGGTAGCAGCGGTCGAGCTCGGCGAGCCGCCGGTGGTTCTCGGCGCGGTCGGTCGTGGCGCTGCGGCGGGCGGAGTCGGCGATCACCCCGGGGCGGACGTGGTGGTGCTCGTCCAGCAGGGCGTCGCCGGCCCGTTCCATCTCGGAGTAGACGGGGTGGAGGTAGAGCATGGAGAGCAGGAACTTGGCGTAGCGCTCCTGGTAGGCGGTGAAGCCGGAGTCGGTGCGCCGTTCCGGGGTGTAGTAGTTGACGATGTGCCGGTTGTGGGTCACCCCGGGCAGGGTGGCGTCGTGCACCAGGTGGTGCAGGAAGTAGTCGCTGCCGATGGTGTCGGTGGCGGGCGGCAGCGGGACGCGTTCGTAGACCTCGTGGTCGAGGGCGATGTTGCACATGTCGATCCGCCAGATGTCGGGCCGGCCGAGCACGGCGCGGTCGACGGTGAACGGGTCGGTTCCGGCGCCGGTGAAGGAGTCGGCGACGAGTTCGCGCCGCTCCTGCTCGGTGGCTCCGGTGGGCGCCCAGAGCGCGACCAGGTCGTGGTAGACGTCCGGGTCGAGGGCGCGGATCTCGCCGAGGTCGACGGAGAGTTCGCCGATGAAGGAGGCGCCGACCAGGGCGACGGGCTTGTCGGCGTCGGCCGGGTCGAGGGTGTGCTCGGTGACGGCGGCGGCCGCGTCGGCGGCCTTGAGGCCGATGGTGGAGAGTTCGTGGTCGATCGGGAAGACGGGGGCGCCGTCGTGCCACTGGTAGCGGCTGTCGGAGTCGCGGCGGTGCACGGAGGCGCAGCCGAGGGCCGCGGCCAGCAGGAAGGCCCGGTTGGTGCAGGCGCCGTAGGAGACGGCGTCGGGCAGCATCAGGTCGAGCAGCCGGTCCGGGTCGGGGTGGGCGGTGCGCTCGATCACCTCGCGCAGGAAGGCGCGTTGGGCGTCCTCGTCGAGGTGGTGGGTGACCACGCCTTCGGTGGGCGGCAGTGCGGCGACGGCGGCGGCGTGCCGGGCGCGGTCCGCCGGGTCGGCGGAGTCGAGCACCAGGAGGTGCACCCGGACACCGAAGGTCCGGGCGGCGTGGGCGGCTTCGGCGCCGACGGTGGTGATGGTGTCCGCGCAGGCGCGGTTGGTGGGCAGGGTCAGGCAGACGGCGTGCATTCCCGCTCCCCCGTGGGCTGCTCGGCGGCCGAGTCCTCGAAGGTCCGGCCGGTCCAGGACCGCAGGCCGAGCAACTTCTCCCCCAGTTCGGTGAGTTCGGCCGGTCCGTAGCGCAGGGCCTCGGGCCGCTCGGCGTCCCCGACCAGGGTGCGGTTCCAGTCCGGGGTGGCGAGGGTGCGCCAGGACTCGACCCGGGAGCGGCGCAGCGGCTCGGCCTCCTCCAGGGCGGGCATCATGGACAGGTACTGCACCGAGCGCACGCCGTTCGCGGAGGTGTTGGGGGCGACGCCGTGGGCGAGCAGGCCGTTCCAGATCAGCAGGTCGCCGGCCTTCAACTCGGGCCGGACGACCGGGAACTCGGCACGGTCGATGTCGGGGCGGATCGGGTCGCGGTCGGCGGGCTGGGCGGCCTGCCACTCGTTGTGGCGGCGGAACAGTTCCGGGTCGCACTGGAAGCCGCCGTGGTCGGGGGCGGTGTCGTTGAGCGCGATGATGCCCTGGACGCGCTGGGGCAGCATGGCGCGGGTGGTGTCGACGTCCCAGTGCAGTTCGATGTCGAAGCCCTTGTCGGTGGGTTCGATCAGGGCGCGGTCGCGGTTGCGGACGTTCGGCGGGTTGAGGTTGAGCCGGTCGAGGGTGACCCAGAGCTCCTCGCAGTCCCAGACGTCCACGAAGGCGTCGTAGACGCGCTGCGACTGGCGGCTGTCCCAGATGAGTTGGTGGTGGTAGGCCTCGACGAAGCCGTAGATGTGCAGGTGCCGGTCGAGTTCGTCGCGGTGGTCGCGCTCGCGGTACCAGTCCTCGGGGCGGTCGGGCGACAGGCCCTGGAACTCCCAGGCGAAGTCGAGCAGTCGCTGCGCGGCCGCGGCCGGGATCGCCTGCCGGACCACGACGTGGCCGTAGGTCTGCCAGTGCGCGAAGTCCTCCTCGGAGAGCACCCGCAGCGGGTGCTTCTTGCGCAGTTCGCGCAGGGCGTCGGAGGCGAGGTAGCTCTCGGTGTCGGCACTGAAGTAGGGGCGCGCGGAGGCGGCCCGGTACAGATATTCCTCGGGGTGTTCGTCAGGGCTCGGCATGGGCGGTCACTCCGTGGTTCGTGGTCGATGCAGCGCGTTCCCGGGCGCCCGGTGCGGGCGCGGCGAGCCGGTGGCCGGTCGTCGGCCGGAAGGGGAATTCGGTGCGCGGACCGGTTCCCCGTCCGCATGCGCTCCTTCTCGCCTCGGCCCCCGAGCGGCGCACAACGCCACGTCAGGGGGCCAACTCACCCGTCCGGCAAGGGCACTCACCCCACATCAGCCTGCGCCGGACCGCGCTTCCCCATACGTTGGACTAGACCAACTAATGGTGTCAACCCTTTCCCGCAGGTTACCGATTGGGAATCAGCGCAGTTCACGGCGGTTCTGGAGGTTCGCTTTATGTTTCGGAGACTGACATAAGGCCGGGTATGTTTCGAGAATTGACATAATCGCGCGGAGGTGAACCCCACGCGCCCCACATCCGTTGCGCACGTACGTTGGGTCTGTGGCACGCACCCGGCCGGCACCTCCCCGACGGACCCGTCCCCGACCGGCACGGCCCCGGCCGGCCCCGCCCGGCTGGCTGACCGCGAGCCTGCGGCCCCGGGCCGCGCCGGTCCCCTGGGCCGCGGCGGCCCGCGCCTCGGTGGCGCTCGCCGCCCCGCTCGCCGTCGGCACCGCCACCGGCCGGACCGGCTACGGCGCGCTGGTGTCGATGGGCGCGCTGTCCGGGGTGATCGGGGACACCGCCGACGCCTACCGGATGCGGGTGTTCAACATCGCCGTGCCGCAGCTGTTCGGCGCCCTCGGGGTGCTGGTCGGCACCCAGGTGTTCGGCACCGGCTGGACGGCCGTGGTGGTGCTGACGGTGGTCGCGCTGGTGTCCGGCATGATCTCCTCGATCGGCGCGGTCGCCTCCGTCTCCGGCCTGCTCCTGCTGCTGAACGCCGTGGTCGGGGCCGGCCTGCCGATGCCCTCCCCGTGGTGGCTGCCGCCCGCCCTGCTGCTGCTCGGCGGCCTGCTGGTGCTCGCGCTGACCCTGCTCGCCTGGCCCTTCCGCGGCGGCACGCCCGAGCGCGCGACGGTGGCCGACACCTACCGGGCGGTCGCCGGACTACTGGAGGCGGCCGGCTCACCCGGCTACGAGGACCGGCGCCGGGAGCTCACCCGGGCGCTCGACCACTCCTACGACCTGCTGCTGGCCCGCCGCGCCCGCCGGCACGGCCGCTCGCCCACCCTGGTGCGCCTGCTCGCCCAGCTCAACGCGCTGATCCCGGTGGTCGAGGGCGCGTCCGCGGCCCAGCTGCGCCCGCCCGCCGAGGGTCCGCTGCCGCCCGCCTACCCGGCGGCGGTGCGCGCGCTGGCCGCCGCCGTCGAGCGGGGCCCCGGCGGCCCGTCCCCGCCGCCCGGGCCACCCGGAGTCCTCGGGCTGCCCGAACTGCCCGAGCCGCGCGGCCCGTCCACCCGGGCACTGGCCGAGGCCATCGGGCACGCCGCCACGGTCGTGCACGAGGCCGACCCCGACCCGTACGCCGCCGACGACCGGCTCGGCCGGCCCGCCGGGCTGCGGGTACGGGCCCGCCGGACGGCCCGGGCACTGCTGCTCTCCGGCGCGTCCTGGCGGTACGGGCTGCGGCTGGCCCTGTGCATCGGGCTCGCCCAGGTGCTGGTGTCGGTGATCGCCGTGCCACGTTCGTACTGGGTCTCGCTGACGGTGACCTTCGTGCTGAAACCGGACTTCGGCTCGGTGTTCTCCCGCGCGGTGCTGCGCGCGCTCGGGACGGCCGCCGGGCTGCTGGTCGCCGTGCCGGTGCTCGCCGAGGTGCCGCACGGCTGGTGGGACGTCCCGGTGATGGCGGCGCTCGCCACGCTGATCCCGGTGCTGTCCGCGAAGGGGTACGCGTTCCAGACCGCCGCGATCACCCCGGTCATCCTGATGCTCTCCGACCTGCTCAACCACCAGGGCTTCCACCTGGTGCTGCCCCGGCTCTACGACTCGCTGATCGGCTGCGGCATCGCCCTGCTGGCCGGCTACCTGCTCTGGCCGGAGTCCTGGCACACCCGGATCGGCGACCGGCTGGCCGACGCCGTCCAGGACACCGCCTCGTACGTCTCGCTGGCCTTCACCACCGCGCCGGGCCACGACGGGCCGGCCCGGGCCCGCTACCGGCGCCGGCTCTACCGGGACCTCTCCGCGGTGCGCAGCGAGTTCCAGCGGGCGCTGACCGAGCCGCCGCCGGTCGGCGCCCGGGCGGAGGCCTGGTGGCCGCTGGTGATCGCGGTGGAGCGGATCGTGGACACCACCACCGCCACCCGGGTGCGGGTCGAGCACGGGGCCCCGGCGCCGACCCCGGCCGAGGTGGGCGCCGTCGCCCGGGAGCTGACCGACCTCGCCGAGGCGCTGCGCACCGGCGCGCCGCTGCCCCCGGGCGACCCGGACCCGCCGGCGCCGGACTGCGCGCTGGCCCGGCTGCACCACGAGGTGCACGCGGCCCGGGCGGTCGCGGCCTCCTGACCGGCCCGCCGCGGCGCGGCGGGCCGGGGCCCGCGCCGGTCAGTCCTGGATCCGCCGCCAGGGCCGGTCCGCCTCCAGCTCGTAGGCCAGCTCCAGCAGCAGCCGCTCCTGCCCGTGCGCGGCCGACAGGTGCACCCCGATCGGCAGGCCGCCCGGCGCCGCCCCGGCGGGCAGCGCGATGCCCGGGCCGCCGGTCACGTTGTTGACCGGGGTGAAGGCGACGTAGCGCAGCAGCCGGTCGACCAGCTCGTCGAAGGCCACGTTGGGGCTGAGGTGGCCGATCGGCGGGGCGGTGTGGGCGAGCACCGGGGAGAGGATCGCGTCGTACTCGCGGAAGATCCCCGCGTACACGGCCTCGGCCCGGCGCAGTCGGCGCAGCACGCCCGGGGTGCGCCGGAACTCCGCCCGGAAGCCGTTGCGCAGCCCGGTGGTGAGCCCGTCCAGCTTCCCGGCCCGGAAGCTCGGGTCGAGCAGCACCCGGCCGGTGAGCGCGATCACCCAGGCGATGTAGCCCCAGTACGCCAGGAAGTCGCGGGAGAACTCCTCGCCGAAGGGCAGGGTGGTGGGCACCACCCGGTGCCCCATCGCCTCCAGTCGGGCGGCGGTCTCCTCGACCACCCGGCGGGTCGCCTCGTCGGTCTTGGCGGTGGGCGAGTCGACCACCAGCCCGATCCGCAGCCGGCGCCCGCCGGGGCCCTCGACCAGGCCGAGCGGGGGCAGCCCGGGGTTGCGGTGGTGGCGTTCGGCGGCGGCGAAGAAGGCGGCGGTGTCGCGCACCGTACGGGTCAGCACCCCGTCGGTGACCAGGTCGATCGGCAGTTTGCCGCCCTGGGCGTTGGTGACCAGCCGGCCGCGGGTGGGCTTGAGGCCGACCAGGCCGCAGCAGGCCGCCGGGATGCGGATCGAGCCGCCGCCGTCGTTGGCGTGGGCGATCGGCACCACTCCGGCGGCGACCAGCGCGGCCGCGCCGCCGGAGGAGGCGCCGGGCGAGTGGGAGGTCTTCCAGGGGTTGCGCACCGGCTGGGCGGTGGCGAACTCGGTGGAGGCGTTCAGGCCGAACTCGGGCAGCCGGGTCTTGCCGAGCACGGCCAGGCCGGTGGACAGCAGCTGGTCGGCGAAGGGCGCGTTGCGGCGGGCCGGGCGGGCGCGGAAGGCCTCGCTGCCCATGCCGGTCGGCAGGCCGCGCAGGTCGACGTTGTCCTTGAGGTAGGTCGGCACGCCCCAGAGCGGGCCGTCGATGCCCGCCCGGCTGATCCGGGGCCGGTCGTGGGCGGCGTGGGCGACGGGCAGCAGCGCGGCGTCGATCCGCCCGGCGCGGGCGACGGCGGCCGCGACCAGCTCCCGGGGGTGCGCCGCACCGGCCCGGACCAGGGCGGCCAGTGCCACGGCGTCGTGTGCGCCGAGGGCGTCGTCGGTGAACGCGTGGGCCCGCTCGTCGGCCATCCCAACTCCCTACCGGTAGTACCGAACTGACTGGCGGTACCAGCCGGTAGTACCAGCCGGTAATAGTGCGGAGCTCGCAGTGTAGGCGCGCGGCACCACGCGCGGAAACCCCCTGCGCCCGCCCCCGGAACCGCCGTCCGGACCCTCCGCCGGTCCCACCCCGCCCCGAGCGTCGACCGGGCCGCGCCGGGCTGTCAGCCGGGCTGTCAGCCGGGCTCGGCGCCGGAACGTCAAGGCCGCCCCGGCGCACGGACGTTCGGCCTGCGCCCCCGCGTTCACCCCACCCGCCGTTCGCGGACCGTTTCACCGGCGGCCGCCGGGAAAGATCACCGACGCCCGACCGACCCGCCCTCCCCTAGGTGACGCCCGTGCCCACCCAGTACCGCCCCACCGCCCGCTACACCTCGGCCACCGCCCCCGGCGCGCTCCCCCTGCTCGGCCACGCCCCCGCCCTGCTCCGCAACCCGCCCGACTTCGTGGCCGGCCTGGCCGCCCACGGCGACCTCGTCCGGATCCGGCTCGGCCCGCTCACCGCGTACGTCGTCTGCCACCCCGACCTGGTGCGCCGCCTGCTCACCGAGGACCGCACCTACGACAAGGGCGGCATCGTCGTCGAGAAGGCCCGCGAGGCCTTCGGCAACGGCCTCGCCACCTGCCCCGCCGCCGACCACCGGCGCCAGCGCCGGATGCTCCAGCCCGCGTTCCACCGCGACCGGCTGCCCGGCTACGCCGCCCTGATGGCCGAGGAGATCGCCGCCACCACCGGCGGCTGGCGCGACGGCGACGTGGTCGACGTGCCCGCCGCGATGTACCGCCTCTCCACCGCCGTCACCGCCCGCTGCCTGTTCGCCGCCCACGAACGGGCCGGCTCGCTGCCCGTCCACGCCGCCATGGACCAGGTCGCCCGCGGGGTCGCCCAGCGGATGGTGCTGCCGCTGCCCGGCGCCGACCGCGTCCCCACCCCCGGCAACCGCCGCTTCGCCCGCGCCCGGCGGGACCTCCGGGAGATCACCGACCGCCTGATCGCCGACTACCGCGCCGCCGGCACCGACCACCACGACCTGCTCTCGATGCTGCTCGGCGCCCGCGACGAGGACGGGCGGGGCCTGTCCGACGACGAGGTCCACGACCAGGTGGTCACCTTCCTGCTGGCCGGCATGGAGACCACCGCCGCCACCCTCTCCTGGGCCTGGACCCTGCTCGCCGCCAACCCCGCCGTCCGCGAGCGCCTGCACACCGAGCTCGACACCGTCCTCGACGGCCGCCCCGCCCGCCACCAGGACCTGCCCGCCCTGCCGCTCACCGCCCGGATCGTCAGCGAGACCCTGCGGCTCCACCCGCCGGCCTGGATCCTCAGCCGCACCACCACCACCGCCACCGAGCTCGGCGGCCACCCCCTCCCGGCCGGCGCCACCGTCCTGTACAGCCCGTACCTGCTGCACCGCCGGGCCGACCTCTTCCCCTGCCCCGACCGCTTCGACCCCGACCGCTGGCTCACCACCGCCCGCCCGGCCCCCGGCATCTACACCCCCTTCGGCCTCGGCGCCCGCCGCTGCATCGGCGAGGCCTTCGGCAGCACCGAGGCCGCCCTCGCGCTGGCCAGCATCGCCGCCCACTGGACCGTCACCCCCACCCCCGGCAGGCCCGTCCGCCCCCAGCGCAGCGCCTCGCTCTCCCCCCGCCCGTTCACCGCCACGCTCGCCCGCCGGATCCGCTGAGGGCCCCGCGAGCATCCGGCAGCGCGGTTCGGTACTGTCCCGAGGAGGCCGGCCGCATCCGGGCCGGCCGGGACCAGCCGCTCGACCGGGACACCATCAGAACATGAACGCTCGACCCCCGTTGGGGCTCCTCAGCACGCTGCTGCGCGCCGTCCGCACGTACCCGCGGCGCTCACCGCTGACCTTCGTCTACGTCGCGCTGCTGCTCCTCGGGCACGCCTGGGTCGAGTACGGGCTGACCGAGGAGCAGGCCGACGACCTCCGGGCCTACATCAGCACCAACCTGGACAACCTGCACGACCACCCCGTCCGCGCCCTGGCCGGCAGCGCCCTGCTGTACGACGGCACGCTCACCGACATCACCTCCACCGGCTTCGGCGGCACCCTGATCACCCTGGGCCTCGGCATCGTCGTCGGCCTGGCCTGGGCCGAACGCCGCTTCGGCACGCCCCGCGCCGCCGCCGTCTTCCTCGCCGGGCACGTCGGGGCGACCCTGGTCACCGCCCTGGTGATCCTCTTCGCCCTGCACCAGGGCTGGTACCCGGAGAGCGTCCGGGCGGCCTCCGACTACGGCATCAGCTACGGCGCCCAGGGCGCCCTCGCCTTCGCCACCCTCGCCCTGCCCCGCTGGGCCCGACTGCCCTGGGCCGCCTTCGTGCTCGCCTGGCCGCTCACCGGCGACGAGGAGTGGCCGGGCCCCCTGCCTGAGTTCACCACCGTCGGCCACCTCCTCGCCGCCGCGCTCGGCTTCGCCCTGGCCGCCGCCACCGCCCGCGGCCGACGCCGCGCCACCGCCCCGGCCGCCGCCCGCACCGGCGGCTGACCACCCCTGGGCGGGGCCGGGGGCGGCCCGGGTCCGTCGGCCCGAAGCCTGCGGCCCGCAGGCGGCAGGCAGCAGGCAGGCGGTCAGCGCGGCGGGCGGCGCTCCTCGGCGAGCGTGGTCAGCAGCCGCTCGATCGTCGCCAGCCGCTCCCGCAGCTCGTCGACGTCGCCCTTGGTCGCGCTCCGCTCGGCCTCCCGCAGGGTGACCAGCAGCTGCCCGTCCGGCTCCAGCCGGGCCCGCGCCACGTCGCTCACGTCGTCGCCGTTCTGGACCCGGATCGCGTGCTCCAGCTCGGACGGTCGCAGCGCCAGCTCGCGCAGCGCGCCGGGCACCAGCGCGCCGTCGCGGACCACCGTGGTGGGCGCCCCCTCCAGGAGCCGCGCGGCCCGCGGATCGCGGGCCAGCCAGCGGGTCACCCCGGCGTTCACCGCGATCAGGGTGACGGCGCCGATCGCGCCGCCCAGCAGGCTGTTGTCGTTGCCGATGATCGCGTTCTGCACCACGTTGGAGAGCAGGAACACGACCACCATGTCGAAGGTGTTCAGCCCCGCCAGCCCGCGCTTCCCGGCCAGCCGGAACAGCACCAGGATCAGCACGTAGACGGCGATCGTCCGGAGGACCTTCTCCACGATCGGAATCTGGACGACCACCAGGTCATGCCACACGGCCCCGCTCCTCCCACCAGGACGCTCCGGAACGGCCGTCCGGAACGGGGCCGACGCTACTCCCGCGCGGCGGTCAGGAGCGCCGCTTCGGCTTACCGCGCCGGGCCGCGGCCGGGCCGCCCCGGCCCTTCTGCGCGCCGGTCCGCTGGCCGCCCGCCTTCTGCGCACCCGCCTTCTGGCCGCCGGCCTTCTGCTGCTGCGGCTTCCGCGGCGCCGCCGCCTTCTTCGGCCGGCTCTCCGCCGGGGCGTCGGCCGGCTGTCCGGCCCCGCGGCCGCGCGAGCTGTTGACGGTGCGCCCCCGGACGATCCCGATGAACTCCTCCACCAGGTCCGTGGTCCGCTCCTGCGGCCAGGACAGCGCGACCTGCGACTGCGGCGCCTCCGGCACCGTCCGGTAGGTGAGGTCCCGCCGGTGGTGCAGCCGGGCCAGCGACTGGGGCACCAGCAGCACGCCGACGTTGGCCGCCACCAGCTCGACCGCGTCCGCCGTGGTGTCCGGGCGGGCGATCGCCGGGCGCCCGGGCAGGGTCCCGGCCGTGAAGCCGAGGGTGTCGTCCAGCGGGTGGAAGACCACCTCGTCGGCGAGCTCGTCGAGGGCGACCTCCTCCGCGGCGGCCAGCCAGTGGTCCTTGGGGAAGACCACCACGGTGGTCTCCGTGTACAGCGGGATCGCGCTCAGCACGTCCTTGTCGACCGGCAGCCGGACCAGTCCGGCGTCCACCGCGCCCTCGCGCAGGATCCGCTCACCGTCGGTGGAGGGCACCGCGACGAGGTCGAGCCGGACGTCCGGAAGCCGTTCGATCCACACCCGGGCCCATTTGCCGGGGGTCACGCCCGGGACGTACGCGAGCCGGAAGGGCTGGTTCACCTGCATGTCTGTCACAGGGCAAGGCTACCGACCGTGACCGGAAGCGCCCGCGCACTCCCTTACCCTTGTTCCATGACATCGCTCAAGCAGAAGACCAGCCAGACCATGAAGCCGGCCACGGCGGCCAAGAAGCTGGGGATCTACCTCGCGGCCGCGCCGACCGACTTCCAGGAGGGCGTGGTCTCCCGCGAGGAGCTCAGCGCGCTGCAGGCCGAGCCGCCGCAGTGGCTCCAGGAGCTGCGCAAGAACGGCCCGCACCCGCGCCCGGTGATCGCCGGCAAGCTCGGCATCTCCATCGCGGGCCTGGCCCGCGGCGGCGTGACCGAGGCGCTGACCACCGCCGAGGTCGACGCCCTCAAGGCCGAGAACCCGCTGTGGCTCCAGCACGAGCGCGCCAACCAGGTGGACGTCCGCAAGGAGACCGCCCGGATCAAGGCGAAGCACGAGAAGGAGGCCGCCGAGAAGGCCGCCAAGGAGGCCCAGGGCAGCTGAGCCCCTCCGGGGGCCGGCCACCGGACCCCCTCGCTCCACCGGTGCCGGCGTTCGTCCAGGGAGGACGGACGCCGGCACCGTCATGCCCGGTGTCCGGCACCTGGCGCCCTGTGCCCGCTGCCCGGTACCCGCCCGGTACCTGCGGGCCTGCCGAAGACGCCGTCCCCGGTGGCGCGTTCACCGTCGGCGGCCCGAACTGCTCTCCCCCCGGTGCGTATTGACCGCGCCGTGGCCGACTCCGAATAATCGGCCCGATCGGGCCCTCAGGGAACCCGTGTCGCACTGCCCCCACCGGACCCGGGAGCGACCATGACCGAGCAGCCGAACGACACGTCCCACCGAGCCGTCCCCGCCCACCACACCGAACTGGCCGCCCTCGCGGACGAGTTCTTCGCCGCCGAGAACGGCCACGACCCCTTCGAGGCCACCCTCTCCGGCACCGAGGGCTACGCCCACGAGGTGCCCGACCCGTCCCGCGCGGCCGCCCTGCGCCACCGCGAGGTGCTCCGCGGCCTGGCCGCCCGGCTGGCCGCCGTCCCGCTGGACGGACTGGCCGGCGAGGACCGCACCACCCACCGGGTGCTCGCCCGGCTGATCGACGACAACGACGGCCGGATCACCCACGGACTCGCCGAGGTCAGCGTCTCCGCGACCATCGTCGCCCCGCACAACACGGTCTTCACCTCGCTCGCCATGACCGCCGTCGACCACGAGGGCACCGACGCCTACCTGGAGCGGCTGGCCGGCCTGCCCGGCTACTTCGACGCCGTCCTGCGCCGCAGCCTGGACGCCGCCGCCGAGGGCCGCCACCCGCTGCGCAGCGGCGTGGACGCCGCCATCACCCAGCTGGACGGCTACCTGGCCGCCGACCCGACCGCCGACCAGCTGCTGCGCCCGCTCCAGGGCCGCCGGGAGTTCGAGCGGGCCCGGGCCATCGTCCGCGAGGGCGTGCGCCCGGCCGTGGCCCGCTACCGGGCCGGGCTGGCCCAGCGGCTGGCACCGGCCGCCCGCCCGGACGCCGAGGCCGGGGTCTGCTACGTGCCCGGCGGCGACGAGGGCTACGCGGACGCCGTCGGCCGCTTCACCCGGCCGGGGCTGGGCCCGGAGGAGGTGCACCGGATCGGCCTGGAGACGGTGGCGGCGCTGCGCGAGGAGTTCGGCGAGCTGGGCGCCCGGGTGCTCGGCATCAGCGGCACCGACGAGGTGCTGACCGCACTGCGCGAGGACCGCTCGCTGCGCTTCACCAGCGCGGCCGAGATGGTCGCCCTGGTGGACGGCGCCCTGGACCGGGCCCGGCGCGCCTCCACCGACTGGTTCCGCCCGTACCCGATCGCCGACTGCGTGACCCGGGAGATCGACCCGCTGGAGGCGGAGACCGCGCCGCTGGCCTACTACCAGCCGCCGGGCCCGGGCGGACTGCCCGGCACCCACTGGATCAACACGCTGAACCCCGGGAGCCGGTTCAGCTACGAGTACGAGGCGATCGCCTTCCACGAGAGCGTGCCCGGCCACCACCTGCAGCTCGCGCTCGCCCGCACCCTGCACCACCTGCCGGAGTTCCGGCAGCGGCCGAACGGCCAGCTGACCGCGCACGTCGAGGGCTGGGGCCTGTACACCGAGCGGCTGGCCGACGAGATGGGCCTGTACGGCTCGGAGCTGTCCCGCTTCGGCATGCTGTCGATGGACGCGCTGCGCGCGGTGCGCCTGGTGGTGGACACCGGGCTGCACCACTACGGCTGGTCCCGGGAGCGGGCGATGGCCTACCTGCGGGACAACACGGCCACCCCGGAGGCCAACGTCCGCAACGAGATCGACCGCTACATCGCCTGGCCGGGCCAGGCCACCGCGTACCTGATCGGGCGTCGGGAGATCGTCCGGCACCGCGAGCGGGCCCGGGCCGAGCTCGGCGGGCTCTTCGACGTGCGGGAGTTCCACCACGAGGTGATCGGGCACGGCAGCCTGCCGCTGGGCGTGCTGGAGGACCTGATCAGCGACTGGATCACGGCGCTGCGGTCGGTCTGACGGTCCCGCCGGCCCCGGGTGCCCTCGCCGGGGCCTCGCCGGGGCCGGGCGGTGGCAGGCCCGTCGACGCGTCAGGAGTGCGAAAACGATTCCGCGCGCCCGCCGCCGTCCTCCCGCGCCGGACGTGGCGTCACCCCTTCGGCCCCCTCCACACGGTAGTGTCCGCTGGCGCGGCCCCCGGCACCTTCGTCGGCCGGCCGCCCGTGCCACCGCAACGACCTGGAGGAACTCCGTGCCGGCACCCGCCCGAGGCGCCCTCGCCATAGCCGCGGCCGTCCTGCTCGCCGCCGCCGCAGGCTGCTCGTCCGGCGGCGGCCACACCGCCAAGGACGGCTCCGGCGGCAAGGCCTCCGCCCACAGCAGCAGCGCCCACGGCTCCGCCCCGGCGGCCGCCGGGGACGCCGCCCAGCCCGTCCCGGCCGCGATCGTGACCGGCCCCGGGCCGAAGAGCTCCTACGACGCCCAGCCGCAGCCCGCGGCGGGCAGCTGCCACTACCGCTACACGGCGGACAAGCAGCCGCTGCCCGACCCGAACTGCACCCCGGGCGCGATCAGCCCCGCGGTCAACCAGGGCACCATCAACGACACCATCTGCAAGCCGGGCGGCTACACCTCGACCATCCGCCCGCCGGTGAACGTCACCGGCAAGGAGAAGGCCGAGAACGCCAAGTCCTACGGCTACACCGGCCCGATGGGCGACGCCGAGTACGACCACCTGATCAGCCTCCAGCTCGGCGGCGACCCCAACGACCCGCGCAACCTGTGGGTCCAGCCGCCCTCCCCCGGCCACGTCCCGGGCAAGGGTCCGAACAACCCCAAGGACTCGGTGGAGACCCACCTCCACACCGCGATCTGCAAGGGCCAGGTCACCCTGGCCGCCGCCCAGCAGGCGATCGCCACCGACTGGACGACGGCCGAGGCCAAGCTCGGCATCAGCAAGGGCGGGGCCGCCGCCACGCCCACCACGGAGCCGGACGCCGACGGGGACTGACCGGCCCGGCCGGCCCGGCGCGAGCCGCCCGACCCGGCCCGAGCCGACCTGCTCAGAGCGAGCCGAGCGGTTCAGAGCGAGTCGACCAGCTCGGCGATGGTGTCGAACGGCCGGTACTCCGCGAACTCCGCGCCCAGCGCGCGGGCCCGTTCGCGGAACCGGCCCTCGGCGAGCACCTGCTCCACCGCCCGGCCGACCGCCTCCGGGGCCGGGCGGCCGGTGCGCAGGTCCAGCCCCACACCGGCCCACTGCACCCGGGCCGCGACCTCCGGCTTGTCCTCGCTCGCCCCGGCCACCACCACCGGCACCCCGTACCGCAGCGCGGTCTGCACCCCGCCGTAGCCGCCGTTGCTCACCAGCACGTCGGTGTGCGGCAGCAGCCGGTCGAACGGCACGTACCCGGCGGCCCGGACGTTCTCCGGCAGCCGGCCGCCCAGCAGTTCGGCCAGCTCCGCCGGCCCGTCCGGGCGGACGGTGGCGGCCACCACCAGCACGTCCCGGTCCGCCAGCGCGCGGACCGTCGGGACGACCAGCTCGCCCAGGTCGTCGTTGGCCAGCGTCCCCTGGGTCACCACCACGACCGGCCGCTCACCGGTCAGCTCCGCCCACCACCCGGGCAGCGGCTGCTCCTCGCCGACGTTGCCCGGCAGCGCGCCGATCAGCCGGTACGAGGCGGGCGCGTCGGAGCGCGGGTACTCGAAGCCCGGCACGGTCAGCTGGAGGTACGCGTCCGGCACCGTCACCTGGGCCAGCCCGCGCGGCCCCTCCGGCAGCTGGACGCCCGCCTCCGCGAACACCTTCTCCGCGTACCGCTGCAAGGGCTCGCCGCGCCGGTCCACCTCCTCCCGCAGGGAGCGGTTGCGGATCCGGCCCTCCTCCCCCGGCAGCGGCGGCAGCGCCAGCCCGAACGGCGCGGTGTCCGCGCTCGGCAGCATCGCCGGGGTGGTCCCGACCCCGATCAGCGCCGGGCGCTGCGCCCTCGGACGGGCGAGCGCCAGCGGCAGCACGCCCTGGACGAAGGCGTCCGCGACGACGGCGTCGGCCGGGAACTCCGCCAACAGCGCGAGCAGGGCCCGGTACTGGTGGGGCACCGGGTCCAGGAAGACGTGCCGCACGTCGAAGGCGATCCGCTCCGGGCCGGGCGCCAGCTCCGCCCGACCCGGGAAGGAGCCGTCGAGGTCGCGGTCGTCCCAGTCGGCCTCGGCGGGCAGCGCGGCGAAGCGCACCCCGGCCCGCCCGGCCGCCTCCGCGAAGCGCGAGCCGCCCAGGAAGACCACCTCGTGGCCGCGCGCGGCGAGGTCGGCGGAGATGGCCAGCAGCGGGCTGACGTGCCCGTGCGCGGGCAGGGCGGTGGTGATGATCCTGGACAGCGGAGACTCCTGTGGTCGGGCCCGGTTCGTACGGGCACTCACCGTAGGCAGCGGCGGTAGACGTCCGATGAACGGCTCGTCCGCCCGGCGGAGCCGCTCATCGACCCAGCACCGCGCCCCCGTTCAGCCCGATCACCTGCCCGGTGAGGTAACCGGCCGCCGGCGAGGCGATGTAGGCCACCGCCTCGGCCACGTCCTCGGGCGTGCCGGCCCGGCCGACCAGGGTGTCGGCGACCTTCCGGGCGTGGAACTCCTCGTCCCGGTCCACGCCGAAGATCTCGGTGTCCGCCACGTAGCCCGGGGCCAGCACGTTCACCGTGATCCCGTCCGGCCCCAACTGCCGGGCCAGGCCGAACGCCCAGCCGTGCAGCGCCGCCTTCGCGGCCGCGTACGAGCCCGCCGAGTGCGGGCCCGCCCCACCGCGCTGGGCGGCCGCCGAACTGATCACCACCAGGCGGCCGCCGGGCCGGCGCAGCACCCCCTGGAGCGCGGTGGTCAGCAGCACGGCGGTCAGCAGATTGGTGTCCAGGTCCCGCCGCCAGGAGGCGGCCAGCGCGGCCAGGCCGTCGTCCTCGGGCGGAGTGATGATCGCACCCGCGTTGTTCACCAGCACGTCCACCGGACCGAGTTCGGCGATCCGGGCGGCCACCCGCTCGACCGCCGCCGGATCCGCCAGGTCACCCGCCAGCGGCACCACGGCCCCCGGCCCGGCGGTGCGCTCGATCTCCGCCCGGGCCTCCTCCAGCACGGCCGCCCGACGCCCCAGGACCACCACCCGGCACCCGTCCCCGGCCAGCCGGGCGGCGATCGCCCGCCCGATCCCCGTCCCGCCGCCGGACACCACCGCGAGCCGCTGCTCCGTCACCGCTCAGACCTCGCCGTCGTAGTAGGCGCGCATCAGCTCGGTCGACCACGCGGGCTGCCGGAGCCCACCGCGCGGGCCGAACTCGGCCAGGTACGGCTTGATGTCGAGCACCGGCGTGCCCGCCACCGCGTCCAGACCGGTGACGTGCAGGTCCAGCCCGTACAGCGACTCCTCGGTGAACTGCCCGGCGTCCAGCCGGATCACCGCCGCGACACCGCCCCACCCGTCGTCCCGCACGTCCTCCCGGCCACCCACCACACGGGCCACCGGACGCACCGTCATGTCAGCCATGCCGTCTCCCCCTTCGACGTCGAACCGTTCCACGACGTACGGTAGCGAGCCGCACGCCGGAACGATCAAGGGGGGCCGGAGGCAGCCCTGTTCGCCACCCCGGCCGGCCACCGCAGCCGCCCCGCACCCCGAGGCTCAGGCCGCCAGCCGCGCCGCCATCGCGATCAGATCGGGCGCCCGCAGCACCCGGCCGCCGGAGCCCGGCAGGGGCACGTGCAGCGGCTCGGTCCAGCGGGCCGGGATCGCCGCGAGCCCGTAGCGGGCCCCGGCCAGGCCGCCGGTGACGGCCGCGACGGTGTCGGTGTCGCCGCCGAGGTCGACGGCGGCGTGGACGGCCGCCTCGAAGCCGTCGGTGGTGCGCAGGGCCCAGACGGCCGAGCCGAGGCAGGGCCAGATCGCGCCGTTGGGCTCGGCGGCCCGGTCGGGGTGCCAGTCCGGGGCCAGGACGGTGGCGTAGCGCTCACGGTCGTCCGGGTCCACGGCGGCCAGCACGGTGGGGAGTTCGGCGAGCGGGTCGGTGCCGTCGAGGGCGAGCCGGACCAGCTCGTGGAAGACCGCGGTGCCCTCCCAGGCGGCCCGGTCGCCGTGGGTGAGCGCGGCGATCCGCCGGGCGGCGGCCATGGTGGCCTCCCGCCCGGCGCTGGCGAAGGCGACGGCGGAGGTGGCCGCCCGCATCAGCGAACCGTTGCCCGCGGCGCGCAGGGTGGTGTTGAAGTGGACGGCGGCCGCGAGGTCCCAGGCGTAGCCGTTGGTGAGGACGGACTCGGTCTGGATGCCGATGTCCTTGGGCTCGGCGGCGGCCCAGCGGCGGAACCGGTCGAAGATGTCCGGGAGGTCCAACCCACCCCGTTCGAGCAGGGATTCGGCGACCAGGACAGCCATCTGGGTGTCGTCGGTGGCCTCGCCGAGGTCCCAGCCGCCGCCCGCGACCAGCTCCGCACCACCGAGCGGGAAGCGGGCGCTCAGCGCGCCGGCCGGGCCGAACTCGTACGGTGCGCCGAGGGCGTCGCCCACGGCCGCGCCGAGGACCGCCCCGGCCGCGCGCCCCGCGCGGGCGTCCGGGTCGGTCACGCCTGGCCCGGGGTGATCGGCAGGGCGCGCTTGTGCTCGGTGCGGCGGTAGTGGCCAAGGACAGTGTCGAAGACCTGCTCGCTGACCGGGCGGCCCTCCAGGAAGTCGTCCAGGTCACCGTACTCGACGCCGAGGGCGTCCTCGTCGGCCTTGCCGGGGGCGAGGTCCTCCAGGTCTGCGGTGGGGACCTTGCCGACCAGCTCCTCGGGCGCACCCAAGTGGGCCGCCACCGCGCGGACCTGACGCTTCGTCAGACCGGAGAGCGGCATCACGTCGGCCGCGCCGTCGCCGAACTTGGTGAAGAAGCCGACGGCCGCCTCGGCCGCGTGGTCGGTGCCGACCACCAGGCCGCCGCTCGCCCCCGCGGCCGCGTACTGGACGACCATCCGCTGGCGGGCCTTGACGTTGCCGCGCACGAAGTCCTCGTGGGCGTGGTCGCGGAAGGTGACGCCCGCCGTCAGCAGGGCGTCGAAGGCGGCGTCGGTCGCGGGCTTGACGTCGACCGTCAGCACCTCGTCGGCCCGGATGAAGTCGAGGGCCCGCTGGGCGTCCGCCTCGTCCGCCTGGACGCCGTACGGCAGTCGCATGGCCGTGAAGGCCACCTGGTGCCCCTCGGCGCGCAGCCGCTCGACGGCGAGCTGGCAGAGCCGCCCGGTGGTGGTGGAGTCCACGCCGCCGCTGATCCCCAGCACCAGGGTGCGGGCGCCCGAGGCCCGCAGCTGGTCGGCGAGGAAGGCGATCCGGCGCTCGGCCTCCTTCGCGGGGTCGGTGACGGGCACCACTCCGAGGGCCAGGGCGATCTCGCGCTGGACGTCCGCGGGCAGGGTTTCGGTCATGGTCGGGCTCCTTCGGATCGGTACCACGCCATCATCCACCCCGGCCGCACCGCCCCCCGCCTCAGGGTGCCGTCCCTGCGCCCCCGCTCCCGTCCGCCCCGGGCGTCCCCGGCGCCGGGTGCCGCAGGATGTCGAGCACCAGGGTGCCGTCCACCGTCTCCTGGGCGACCAGCAGCGCCGCCAACTCGTCCAGGTGGTGCCGGTGTTCGCGCAGCAGCCCGAGGGCCCGCCGCTCGGCGCCGCGCAGCAGCCCGGCCACCGCCTCGTCCACCGCGCGCTGGGTCTGCTCGGAGTACGGGCGGCGCAGCAGGTCGTCGGGGTGCTCGCCGAGGTACTGCGGGGAGCCGCTGGAGTAGCCGACCGGGCCGAGGTCCGGGGAGAGGCCGAACTCGCGGACCATCCGGGTGGCCACCGAGGTGGCGTTGGCGAGGTCGTTGGCGGCGCCGGTGGAGCCCTCGCCGAAGACCACCAGTTCGGCGGCGCGCCCGCCGAGCTGCACGGCGAGCAGGTCGTTCAGGTAGCTCTCGCTGTACAGGTGCCGTTCCGCCTCGGGGAGTTGCTCGGTGGCGCCGAGGGCGACCCCGGCCGGGAGGATGGTCACCTTGGCGACCGGGTCGGCGTGCTCGCACAGCGCGGCCATCAGCGCGTGCCCGGACTCGTGGACGGCGACGGAGTGCCGCTCCTCGGGCAGCAGCGCGTTGGAGGACTCCCGGCGGCCCAGCAGCACCCGGTCGCGGGCGTCGTCGAGGTCCGCGGCGGTGAGGGTGGACCGGTCGGCGCGCACGGCGTTGATGGCGGCCTCGTTGACCAGGTTGGCGAGGTCGGCCCCGGAGAAGCCGGGGGTGCCGCGGGCGATCCGGTCCAGGTCGGTGTCCGGGGCGAGGGTCTTGCCGCGGGTGTGCACGGCGAGGATGGCCGCCCGCTCGGCCTGGTTGGGCAGCGGCACGACGACCTGCCGGTCGAAGCGGCCGGGGCGCAGCAGGGCGGGGTCGAGGGCGTCCGGCCGGTTGGTGGCGGCGATGACGACGATGCCGGTGCTCTGGTCGAAGCCGTCCATCTCGGAGAGCAGCTGGTTGAGGGTCTGCTCGCGTTCGTCGTTGCCGCCGATCCGGGTGCCGCCCGCGCGGCGCCCGCCGACGGCGTCGATCTCGTCGATGAAGACGATGGACGGTGCGCGCTTGCGGGCCTCGTCGAACAGGTCGCGGACCCGGGAGGCGCCGACGCCGACGAACATCTCGACGAAACCGGAGCCGGTGACGGACAGGAAGGGCACCGAGGCCTCGCCGGCGACCGCCCGGGCGAGCAGCGTCTTGCCGGTGCCCGGCGGGCCGACCATGATCACTCCGCGCGGCCCCTTGGCCCCGGCGGCGGCGTAGCGCTCCGGGCTGCGCAGGTAGTCGACCACCTCGCTGACCTCCTGCTTCACCCCCTCGTACCCGGCGACGTCGGCGAAGCCGGTGGCGGGCCGCTCGGCCTCGATGATCTTCGCCCGGGAGCGGCCGATGGCGCTGAGCCCGCCGCCGAGCGACCGCGCGGCCAGCCGGCCGGACCAGAGGAACAGCCCGCCGAAGAGCAGCAGCGGCAGGAACAGCAGCAGGGTCGACCAGATCGAGCTGCCGCCGGACCGGCTGCCGGTGACGTTCACGTGCTGGTCGGAGAGCGCCTTGCCGAGCTGGGAGGTGTCCAGGGCGGTCGGGATCTGGCTGGTGAACCGGGTGCCGTCCTTGAGGGTGCCGGACACGCCGCCGGTGTCGCTGACGTCCACGGTCTGCACCTGGCCGGCGTCGACCCGGTTGAGCAGGTCGGTGTAGCCGTAGCGGGGGCCGGTCGGGGCGGGCTTGGCCAGCAGCACCAGGAGCAGCAGGGTCAGCAGCACGGCGACCGGCAGCAGCCAGCGCCGCAGCGCGGGCGGGGGCGGCTTGGGCGGGGTGCCGCCGGGGCCCTGCCCCGGTCCGCGGCCGGAGCCGGGGCCTCGGCCCGGGCCGCCCCAGCCGCCGGGGCCCGGGCCCTTGCCGCCGCCGGGCGGGGTCGCGGCGTGGCGGGCGGCACCCGGGCGCGTTCGGACGATCATCCACGCTCACCGCCTCTCGGGCGCCGCCGGGCCTCAGCCGGGCCCCGGCTCGGCGCCCACCCCTCCATGGTCGACCCCTCCGGCCCCGGACGGGAGCCCGAGCAGGTACCGGCGGAACGCCACCTGCCCGTCCGGCACGAACGGCCACCGCCGTACGGCGCCGGCCAGCTCGGGCAGGGTCAGCCAGCCGTACCGGGCGACCGCGGCCGGATCGACCGCGTCGGGGTCGATCAGGTCCGGCGGCAGCACGGCCTCGTGCACGCCCAGCCAGTACGGGGCGATCGCGCCCCGGCAGAGGAAGGTGAACCGGTGGCGCACCGGCACGCTCACCCCGAGCTCCTCCGCCAGCTCCCGCCGCGCCCCGGCGGCGTACGACTCCCCCACCCGCAGTGCGCCGCCCAGCATCACGTCGTGGCACCCGCCGAAGCGGCCGGCGCCGTCCGGGCGGCGGTGCACCAGCACCCGGCCGGACGGATCGCGGCAGACGGTGGTGGCGACCCGGTGCAGCCAGCCGCGGCGGATCGCCTCGCCGCGTTCGACCACGCCGAGCACCCGGTCGTGCTCGTCGACCCGCTCGACCAGTTCGCCCGGCTCGACCAGTTCGCCCGGCTCAACCGGCCCGACCTGTTCGACCTGTTCGACCTGCCTGCTCGGCCGACCCGACTCGAACGGCCCTCGCGGATCCGTGGTCACGCCGCCCACCCCCGTCCCGAAGCGTGCCCCGTGGCGGTGGCGGGGCGGCGATCGCCGGTCATCGGAAGGCGCCGGTCAGGAGAGAGCGCCGGTCAGGAGAAGTCGAGCGACCCGGTCCGGGTCCGCTTGAGCTCGAAGAACTTCGGGTAGCCGGCCAGCAGCCGGACGCCCTCGAAGACCCGCAGCGCGTCCTCGCCGCGCGGGATCGCGCTCAGCACCGGGCCGAAGAAGGCCGTGCCGTCCACGTGGATGGTCGGGGTGCCGACCTCCTCGCCGACCGGGTCCATGCCCTCGTGGTGGCTCTTGCGCAGCGCGATGTCGTACGCGGTGCTGTTGGCCGCCTCGGCGAGCTCCTCGGGCAGTCCGGCGGCGACCAGGGCCTCGCGGATGACGGTGTCGTCGGCCTCCCGGTCCTGGTCGTGGAAGCGGGTGCCGAGCTCGGTGTACAGGTCGCGCAGCACGTGCTCGCCGTGCTGTTCGGCGGCGGCGATGCAGACCCGGACCGGGCCCCAGCCGGTGGTCATCAGGCGCTGGTAGCGCTCCGGCAGGTCGGTGCGGCCCTCGTTGAGCACGGACAGGCTCATCACCCGGAAGGTGAGGTCGAGTTCACGCTGGCGGGCGACCTCCAGGATCCAGCGCGAGGTGATCCAGGCGAAGGGGCAGACGGGGTCGAAGTAGAAGTCGACCTTGGGGACGGCGGTGGCGGCGTTCTCGTTCGCTTGCGTGTTCACACGGATGATCTTAGGGGCCGATTGGACCATTCCGCAGGGCCAATCGAATACTGTCGCAGTGGGCCACTTCAGCTGCAGGTCGTCCCGTCCGCAGGCACCGTACCGTCCAGCAGGTAGGCGTCGACAGTCTTCTTCAAGCACGGGTTTCCGGTGTTGTAGCCGCCGTGGCCCTCGCCGTTGAGCGTGACGGTGACGCCGACGCCCGCGCCCAGCTGCTGGGCCATGGTCCGGGCGCCCTCGACCGGGGTGGCCGGGTCCCCGGTGGTGCCGACCACCAGGATCGGGGCGGCGCCGGGGGCGGCGACCTCCGGGTGGTCGGCCTTGCCCGGGACGGGCCAGCCGGTGCAGCCGGTCAGGCCCCAGGCGGTGAAGGCGCCGAAGACCGGGGAGGCGGCGCGGAACTGCGGCAGTTGCTGCTCCACGTCCTGGTCGGAGTAGCGCTGCCGGGCGTCGACGCAACTGATCGCCCGGTTGGCCGCGTTGAGGTTGTTGTAGTGGCCCTGCGGGTCGCGTCCGTTCAGCGAGTCGGCGAGCTGGAGCAGGGTGTCGCCGGTGCCCGCCTGCATCGCCTCGGTGAGCCCGGAGGCCAGCGCGGGCCAGGTCTGCCGGCTGTACAGCGCGCCGGCGATGCCGGTGACGGCCAGGCCCTCGGTCAGCTTCCGTCCGCTGCTGGTGGGCAGCGGCGACCCGGCGAGCTTCTGCAGCAGGTCGGTGATCCGCGCGGTGCCCTCGGCGCCGCCGCCACCGGTCGGGCAGGCGGCCGCGTCCTGGGTGGCGCAGGCCTTCATGAAGTCGTCGAGGGCGAGTTGGAAGCCCTGGGCCTGGCCGAGCGCGCTCTGCTCCGGGTCCTTCGTCGGGTCGACCACCGAGTCCAGCACGACCCGGCCGACCTCCTGCGGGAACAGGTGGGCGTAGACGCCGCCGAGCTGGGTGCCGTAGCTGATGCCGAAGTAGGAGAGCTTCTGGTCGCCGAGCACCTGGCGCATCAGGTCGAGGTCCCGGGCCGCGCTCTCGGTGTCCACGTAGGGCAGCACCGGGCCGGAGTTGTGCTCGCAGGCGGCGGCGAACTGGGCGTTGCTGTCGTCCAGGGCCTTGACCTCGGCGGGGGTCTCCGGGGTGCTGTCGACGGCGGCGTTGACGTCCGCCGCCCGGTCGTCCAGGCACTTCACCCCGGCGCTGTCGCCGACCCCGCGCGGGTCGAAACTCACCAGGTCGTAGCGGGTGTTGAGGGAGGCGTAGGCGGCGGCCAGGGCGGGCAGGGTGGCCACCCCGGAGGCGCCGGGGCCGCCGAAGTTGAACAGCAGCGAGCCGAGCCGGTGCTGCTCGTCCTTGGCCTTGGTGCGGATCAGCGCCAGGTCGATGGTGCCGCCGTCGGGTTTGGCGTGGTCCAGCGGGGCCTTGAGGGTGGCGCACTCCCAGTCGCTCGCGGGCGCGGTGCCGCCGCCCTGCGCGGCGCTCGGGACCGGGCAGGCCCGCCAGTCCAGCCGCTGGGCGGCCGGGCCGCCGCTGCTCGCGCCGGTGGCCGGGGAGGTGGGCGCGGGCTCGGCGGCGGACGGGCCGCCGCCCTGGCAACCGGAGACGGGCGCGAGCAGCAGCGCGGCCAGGCCGAGCGCGCCGGCGCCGCGGACGACGGAGTGCATGGGGCGGTCCACCTCTCGGGTTGGCCAGGCGGTACTGCCGGGTGCACCGGCGCGTGGCAGGACGGCGTACGCCTGGTGCGTCGGGGAAGCGTGCATCGGGGAGGCGTGCGCCCCGGCGCCCGGCACCGTCGGCGCACCACAGACCCTAGGGGCCCGCGTACGGCGACGCCCGTCGGAGTCTCCGGACGGGGGGCGTGCGCCGGACGGGCTGCCATCGGCCGACCGGGTGAGGGGCGGCGGGTGCGCTGCCCGGGTGCGGTGCGGGCACACCGCGGGTACGCCGCAAGCAGCCCGGGAGTCCGGCGCCGCGGCACGGCACGGCACGGCGCGGACCGCGGGGCACCGTCGACACGGAGGGCGCATTGAGCACCGACAACGATTTCGTCAGCGTGGACGTCTACATCACCACCGGCCGGCAGGAGGTCCTGCTCCAACTGCGCGACGACCGGCCGGACATCCCGTGGCCCGCCCACTGGGTGGTCCCCGGCGGCCACCGCGAGCCCGGCGAGACGCCGTACCGCACGGCGGTGCGCGAACTGCGCGAGGAGACCGGGCTGGACGTGCCCGGGCTGCTCCCTTTCCACCCGGTCCTGGCCGCCTCCGACCCGGAGGGCCGACGGCACCGCGCCTTCCACGCCCTGGTCGACGTCGACCCGGCGGAGCTGGTCCTCGGGGAGGGCCAGGAGCTGCGACTGGTCCCCTTCGCCGAGGCCCAGCGGATGAAGCTGCCGCCCGCGCTCAAGGGCTACCTGCGGCAGTTGGAGGCGCGGCTGGCGGTCGGGCGGACGCCGGAGTGGGCGGTGGTCGACGACATCCACCGCCACCTGTCCGACCACCGGTCGACCATCGGACTGCCGTTGCTGCCCCTCCAGGTGGTGAAGATCCAGGAGGAGGCCGGGGAGGTCGCCGAGGCCCTGCTCGGCGTGCTCGGCGCCAACCCGCGCAAGGGCGTCAGCCACACCGTGGCCGAACTGCAGGGCGAGCTGTGCGACGTGATCACCGCGGCCATGGTCGCGCTGCGGTACACCACGGCGGACCCGGGCGCCGTCCTGGCCGCGCACCTGGCCGGCTGGCGGCCGGTGCGGCGGGAGGGGTAGCGCGTCCGCGGGTCGCGCGCTTCCCGCGGCGCTTCCGGTTCGGGCCCTGGCGCTCGGACCCGGAGCTGTCGCGTGTAAACAACTGTAGCTGCCGACGACAATGCAATGGTATATATCGGTGGGTGTGGCGTTTACACAAATGACGCTGG
>NZ_JBHYGR010000033.1:56288-77012 GCF_042738155.1 Kitasatospora sp. NPDC059088
GCGCGCCCCGCGCGCCCCGCGCCGCCCCCGCGCCGCCCCCGGGGGCCCGCCCCGCGCGCGCGCACCCCGGCCCCCCGCCCCGCGCCCGCCCTCCTGGCGCCGCCCCCGGCCGGTACCTTGCTTCGCCTGCTATCTTGCATTGCATGGTACCTGGCATCGCAAGCACCGACGGCGGCGACGAGCCCGGCCCGGTCGACGGCCCGATCGCTACCCAGCTGCGCAAGGGCGTCCTGGAGTACTGCGTCCTCGCGCTGCTGCGCGGCGGCCCGCGCTACGGGGTCGAGCTGCTCCAGGAGCTCGGCCGCCACCCGATGCTGGCGACCAGCCAGGGCACCATCTACCCGCTGCTGTCCCGGCTGCGCCGCGCCGGGCTCGCCGACACCTTCCTGCGCGACTCGGCCAGTGGCCCGTCCCGCCGGTACTACACCCTCACCAAGGCGGGGGAGAGCGCGCTGGCGGAGTTCACCGCGCTCTGGCCCGCCTTCCGCGCCACCATCGACCACGTCCTCGCCCCGGGAGAGCACCCGTGAACAACCCCGTCGACCACCCCCTGGTCCGCGCTCACCTCGACGCCGTCGCCCGCGGCACCGCCACCCTGCCGCCCGAGCGCCGCCGCGAACTGCTGGCCGACCTGCGGGAGCACATCGAGGTCTCGCTCACCGACGTCCCGCTCGACGACGCCGCCGTCCGCTCCGTCCTGGCGCAGCTCGGCACCCCCCGGCAGATCGCCGACGCCGCCCTCGCCGAGGAGGGGCAGACGCCGCCCGCCCCGGAGACGACCCGCTGGACCAACGCCACCCTCGCCCTGGCCGTCCTCGCCTTGCCGGTCTCTCTGGTCCCCGTCGCCGGGCCCGTGCTCGGCTTCGCCGCGGCCGTCGTCGCGGCCGTCCGGGTGACCAGGTCCCGCCAGTGGACGCGCCGGGAGAAGCGTCAGGCCGCCGTGCTCATGGTCTCCCCGCTGCTGCTCGTCCCCGCGATCATGCTGGCGTTCACGCTGTTCTCCACGGGCCTCACCCCCAGCGCCCTGCTCGTCGCCTGCGCCCTCGGCTTCTCCCCGAGCCCGATCGCCGCGCTCCGGCTGGGCCGCGCCGCCGCCCGTGTGCGGACGGCGGACCTCCCTGCCTAAAGACGGGCACCGGCCGCCGGCCCTGGCCTACCCCAGCTCGACGTGCGTCCAACCAACGAGTGAGCCGATCGGCACCCCTGCAAGGGAGTTGTACTCGACGGAACCTCCCGATCGGCACATGTGCGGGCGGCTGGCCGCAGGCGAGGATGACGGTCATCGGGGCCCCGCCGGTGGGGCTCCGGGAGGGAGTCCGCCATGACCGTCATGACCGCCATCACCGCCGCCGCCATCAGCACCGTCACCGTCGCGCCGCTGTCGTTCCCGCCGGCGTCCCCGCCGCCGGGCTCAGTGCAGTTCCAGCCCCGGCCTGCCGCGCACCACGTACGCCGGCAGCCGTACCTCCCCCAGGACGGCCCGGGGCAGGCGCAGCCCGAAGCGCCGCCCGACAGCGCCGAGGGTCCGCCGCCGGGCCCCGGCGGCGGGCGCCCGCCCGGGGGTGCAGGAGGTGACGCCGTCCGCCTCCAGGACGTTCGCGGCGATCAGCTCCGGTACGAGCAGATCGGGCTGCCGGCCCCAGCGCCACCGCTCCTCCCCCAGCCCGAAGCCGCACAGCACGGCGCCGTCCCGGGCGTAGTCGAGCAGGGCGGGCGGCTGCTCCGGCATCGGCCGGAAGTGCACCACCTCCACGCCCTCGCGCGCTATCTCGGTGAGCAGTTCGCCGCCGGTGGAGTCCCCGTACTCGATCGCGAAGGACCAGCCGTCCGCCTCGCCGACCCGGATCACGCCGTCGCCGTCGTCACCGGGCCGGTAGACCTCGATGTCCAGGTCCCAGATCTCCCGCCCGCTGATCGGCCCGGTGGCCGCAGCCGGGTCGGCCCCCATCCGACGGGCGAGTTCCTCCGGTGGGATCCCACGGGCGAACACCACTCCGCTGACCTCGCCACCGGCATCCGCCAACCACTGGATGCCCTCACCGTCCTGCTCCTCGGCCCCGCGCGAACCCTCACCGACGACGCCGATCATGACGCCCCTCCCCTCGCGCCGGCCCTGAAATGGCCAGGCGCAGCCGGTCCGCACCCTAACCGAGATCGCCGACAGCCAACGCCGATCGGCCGGGCGGAGAGGCAACCCGGCGGAGTAACTCAGCTAGGGCGCACCACCGTTCGCCCAGCACCCCCGTCGGTTCGCCCTGACCGGGACGGTCGAAGTAACCTCCGAGCCCCTCGCCCGCCTCCGGACCGCCGCGCCCTTCCCCATGCTCCGCAACGGCACCATCGACGAACCTCGGCCCACCACCTCGACCTGAGCCACCGAGACGGAACGGAGGACGACCGGGCAAGGCCGAGGGGGGGGGGGGGGGGGGGCGGCGCGGGGCCGCCCCCCCCCCCCCCCCGCGACGTACCGACGGACCGCCCACCGAACTGCTGTGGCTCCGGCTGCGGCTGCGGCGCAGACCGTACAGGCCCGACCGCCCCGGCTTCAGGCCTGCCCCCGCGACACCACCCGTCGCATCAGCAGGGCGTAGACCACGGCGGCGACCGCGATCCCGGCCGGGAGGGCCAGGTCCACGCCGGTCAGCGCCGCGATCGGGCCGGTGTAGAGCGTGTCGACACAGAGGGCCGAGGCTGTCACGCCTGCCAACAGGGCGAGCGCACCGGCCGGGTTGACGCCGGCGCGGTACCAGAACGGGCTGCCCGGCGACTCGTCGGTCAGTGCCCGCCCGTCGTAGCGGTTGCGGCGCAGCAGGATGTCCACGGCGTAGATGGCGGTGCTGGGGCCGAGGAGGACGACGGTCAGCTGGAGCACGTTGCTGACCGTGTCCAGGAAGTTGGAGACCAGCAGAGCGTAGAGGGTCAGCGCGACGGCGACCGTGCCGTCCACCAGCACGCTGAGCGTGCGGCGGATGCGGATGCCGACGGCCTGGAGGGCGAGGCCGGCGCTGTACGCGGTGAGGGCGTTGACGGCGACGGTGCCGATGACCAGTGAGAGGAGGAAGACCGGGTTGAACCAGCCGGGCAGGATCGTCCGGAGCGCCGCCTGGGGGTCGGTCATGTCGACGGCGGTGGCCCCGAGCACGCCCAGTCCGCCGACGACGACGCTGGGCAGGAAGCCGCCGAGGGCGGTCCAACCGAGCACGGCACGCGGGGAGGTGTCGGCCGGCAGGTAGCGGGAGAAGTCGGCGCTGGTGGTGTACGAGAGCGGCCCGGAGGCGATCAGGGTGACGCCGGCCAGGACGGCCGCCCACGTCCCGCTGCCGCTGAGCGGCTGCGGCTGGCTCCAGCCGAAGTCGGCGTGCCGGAGGATCGCGTACCCGACGACGGCGAAGGCGGCGGCGAGGACGAGGGTGATCGGCAGGTAGAGCCGCACGATCACGGCGTGTCCGTAGACGCTGATGGTCAACGTGACCACCACGATCGCGATCACGATGGCGATCTTGATCGGGGTGTCCGGGGTGATCCCGACCTGCTCGGCGAGGGAGAACGCCGCGACGGCGGCCGCCGCGAGGTTCAGCGCGAAGTAGCAGACGGAGATCATCCAGCCGGTGACGGCGTTGTTCACCCGGTTGCCCCGGACGCCGTACAGCGCCCGCGTGATCACCTCGCTGGGCGCGCCGGCGGCCGGTCCGGAGACGGCCAGCAGTCCGGTGCCCAGCCAGAACAGGTTGCCGACGACCACCACCGCGAAGGCCTGCCACAGGCTGAGACCGCTCAGCACCAGGGCGCCGCCGACCACCAGATTGAGGTAGTTGACGCTGGCCGCCGCCCAGACCGCGAAGAGTTCGCGGGCGCGGCCCCTCCGTTCCGTCTCGGGGATGTGGTCGATGCCGTGGACCTCGACCCGCCCGGCCGCCCGATCCTGTGGGGGCTGCTCGGACTGGCCGGACTGGCTGAGCTGTACGGACTTCGGGGACTGCGCGGGCTGCGGGAGCGGTGGTCCGATGGGGGAGTCGGACCGGGGGTGGTCCGGGAGCGTGGACGCCATTGGGGGCCCTCCGTGGGGTGTCGTGCCCACCTGCTTGCTTATTGGTCGCACACTCAATAGCATCCGGCACATGACGTCAAGCGTTCAGCGCAAACGGATCCGGAAGTCCCCTGACGACCGCCGCGCGGAGATCGTCGAGGCTGCGGCCACCGTCGCCCTCACCGAGGGCCTGGAGTGCATCACCCTGCGCCGGATCGCCGAGCAGCTCGACGTCAGACCCGGTCTGATCAGCCACTACTTCCCGGCCGTGGAGGACTTGGTCGCCGAGGCCTTCGGCAGCGCCGCCACCGCCGAACTGGAGTCGCTGCTGCCCGCCGACCCGCCGGACGGCCGCTCGCTCAACCACCTCGCCCGCTTCTTCGCCCGCACCACCGGCCCGGCGTACGACGACATGAGCCGGCTCTGGCTCAACGCCCGCCACCTCAGCCGCTACCGGCCCGTCCTGCGCGAGCGCGTGCTCGGCCAGGAGTCGCTGTGGCGCGGCCGGCTCACCGGCGTCGTCCGAGCGGGCGTCGAGCGGGGCGAGTTCCGCACCGAGGACCCGGGCCTCACCGCCGTCCGGATCCTGGTGGTGATCGACGGCCTCGCCTCCCATGCCAACACCGGCCTGGGCAACCACCCCTCGGCCGTCATCCGGCTGGCGGCCGCCACCGCCGAACGTGAACTCGGCCTGGCGGAAGGCTCACTGGCCCTCGCCACCGAGCCGGAACCCCCCACCGCCGAGCCCGGATCCCGCACCGAAGAGCAGTCCTGACCCCGTTCCCCCTCCCCTCCCCCTCCCTCCCCCACCCCGCACCACCGCTGGAGTCGACGTGCGCACCTCCCTGGTCCTCCTCTCCGCCCGCCTGCTCGACCCCGCATCCGGCGGCTTCCTCCCGCAGAGCGCGCTCGCCGTGGTCGACGGCCGGATCGCCGCCCTGGGCGACGACCGGACGATCCGCGAACTCGCCGACGCCGCAACGACGGTGATCGACCTCAAGGGCGCCGTGGTCACCCCCGGCCTGGTCGACGGCCACCTCCACCCGGTCACCGGTGCCGAGCTCACCCACGGCCTGGACCTCTCCGGCTGCACCGACCTGCCGTCCGTCCGCGCCGCCCTCGCCGCCGAGGTCGAGGGCCTCGGCCCGGGCGCCTGGCTGCACGCCTGGGGCCTGGACCCGAACGTCTTCGGCGACCGCCCGGTCGAGTCCGCCGCCCTGGCCCCCGTCCTCGACGGCGTCCCCGCGCTGCTCCAGCTCTTCGACGCCCACTCCATGCTCGCCAGCCCGCGCGCCCTGGAGCTGGCCGGCGTGGACGGTCCGCGCACCTTCGCCCAGGCCGCCGAGGTGGTCTGCGACGCCGCCGGCCGTCCCACCGGCCTGCTGCTGGAGGACGCGGCCTGCGAACTGGTCGAACGCGCCGCCCCCCGGCCCACCCGCACCGAGCGCCGTGAGCGCCTGGCCGCCGCCCTGCGCGCCATGGCCGCGAACGGCCTCACCGGCGGACACGCGATGGACGCGGGCGGCGACAGCCTCGCCCTCTACGCCGAGCTCGACGAGGCGGGCGACCTGCCGCTGCGCCTGCGGGTCGCCCCCTGGTGCCAGCCCGGCGTGGACCGGGACGGGCTGGACGAACTGGTCGAACTCCAGAGCCGCAGCGGGAAGTTGTGGCGGGTGGACGGCGTCAAGCTGTTCATGGACGGCACGATCGACAACGGCACCGCCTGGCTGGAACACCCGGACTGCCACGGCGAGTCCACCCACGCCTTCTGGCCCGACCCGTCGCACTACACCCAGGTGATCGGGCAGCTGCACCGGGCCGGCGTACCGACGGCCACCCACGCCATCGGCGACGCCGCCGTCCGCCACGCCCTCGACGCCGTCGAGCAGGCCACCGCGACGGCCACCGCAACCACCGCCCCGACCGCCACCGCGACCACCCCGGCCGCCCCGGCCCCGGGAGCAGCCGCCCGAACCGCCCCCGTCCGGCACCGGATCGAGCACATCGAGACCGTCCCGGACGAGGTGGTGCGCCGCTTCGCCGAGCTGGGCGTGATCGCCTCCATGCAGCCCACCCACTGCTGCGACTTCACCCGCGCCGACCACACCGACAACTGGTCCCGCCGCCTGGGCGAGGAGCGCGCCGACCGGGCCTGGCGCTGCCGCGACCTGTGGGACGCGGGCGCCACCGTCGTCCTCGGCTCCGACTGGCCGATCGCCCCCTACCCGCCGCTGGGCGTCATGGCGGGGGCCCGCCACCGCCGCCCCACCCGCGACCTCGGCCAGCCCCCGCACAACCCCCGCCAGGCCCTCACCGCCCTGGAGGCGCTGCGCGCGATGACCGTCAACCCGGCCTTCGCGGCGGGCGAGGAGCAGGTGGCGGGCCGGATCGCGGTCGGCCACCGGGCCGACCTCACCGTCCTCGCCGCCGACCCGCTCACCACCCCCGCCACCGAGCTCGCCGAGGTCCCGGTCCTGCTCACCGTCCTGGACGGCCGCCCCACCCACCGCGCCGACCGGCTCTGCTGACCCCAAGCACCCCAAGCGCCCCAAGCACCCAGCGCACCCGGAGCAGGGCGTGCCCGACGCCCTCCCACCGCCTACCAGCCGCCCGCCCATCCGTCCAGGTGGCCCCAGGGGAACCGTCCAGGTGCCCCCAAGGGGCCCGGGTGGGTGGGGGCTGCCCCCGAAGAACCTGGCGGCCCTCCCCAGCGCGCCCGACCCCCTCCTCGGCGGAGGATTCTCTCACCGGCCCACACCGCCGGACGAGTTGAAACGACAAGCCGTGGAGTAGCCATCATGACCGTGACCCGGACCCCGATCGACCGACGGACCCTGCTGACCGCCACCACGGTGACGGCGACGGCCGCCCTGCTCATCCCGGCGACGGCCGCCACCGCCACCGCAGCCACGGCCGGCACCGCGGCCGCCGGCCCGACGGCCTCCCGGCCGGTCCCGGAGACCGCGGCGGTCTCCGCCGAACTCGACCGGATCGCCCACCCGTTGCGCTCCACCGAGCCCGACGCCCCGGCCGCCGGGCTGCGGGCGCTGGGCGCGATGATCGGTGACGCCCGGGTGGTCGGCCTGGGCGAGGCCACCCACGGCTCCCACGAGTTCTTCACCATGAAGCACCGGGTGTTCCGCTACCTGGTCGAGGAGAAGGGCTTCACCACCTTCGCCCTGGAGGCCAGTTGGTCGGCGGGCCTGCTGATCGACGCGTTCGTGCAGGGCCAGGGCGACGGCGACGCCCGTACGCTGGTCCGCCGGGTGATGGCCGGATCGCCCTGGCAGCGGCGCGAGTTCGCCGACCTCATCAGCTGGATGCGGGCGTACAACCGGAGCGGCCCTCAGCACCCGGTCCACTTCGTGGGCACCGACCTCGGCTTCCCCGGGATCGGCGAGCAGCCCTTCTCCGAGGTCACCGCCTACCTGCGGAAGGCCGCCCCCGCCTCGCTGTCGAGCGTCGAGCAGTCCTACGCCGCCCTGCGGCCGTTCACCGACGCCATCGGCTACATCAGCCGCACCCCGCTGCCCGAGCGCCGGCGCAACGCGGACCTGGCGCAGCAGGCGCTGGACCTGGTCGCCGCCGCCGGCCGGGACGGCGACGCGGACTACGAGTGGGCCGTCCAGCACGCCCGCAACATCGCCCGGACCTTCGCCTTCACCACCATGCAGGTCGACGACAGCGGCTCCGTCGTCGCCGCCCAGGTGCTCCGCGACCGGGCGATGGCCGACAACACCCTGTGGTGGCAGCGCCGCCACGGCGGCAAGGTGCTGCTCTCCGCGCACAACGGCCACGTCGGCTACCGGTCCAGCGACCCGGTCCTCTACCCCACGCCGCAGGGCGCCCACCTGCGCGAGGCACTCGGCGCCGGCTACGTCGGCATCGGCTTCACCTTCGGCAGCGGCTCCTTCCTCACCGAGGCCGACCCCTTCGCCGACGACTGGCGCA
Source organism: Kitasatospora sp. NPDC059088 (assembly GCF_042738155.1). Taxonomy (NCBI): domain Bacteria; kingdom Bacillati; phylum Actinomycetota; class Actinomycetes; order Kitasatosporales; family Streptomycetaceae; genus Kitasatospora; species Kitasatospora sp. NPDC059088. The sequence continues at coordinate 64,267 of NZ_JBHYGR010000033.1, forward strand.
GCACCACCGTGCCGCCGGCCACCCTCGGCATGAACGAGTACCTCCTCGACCGGGTCCGCCCCCGCGACTACTACCTCGACCTGCGCCAGGCCCCGCCCGCCGCCCGCACCTGGCTGGACACCGCCCGCCCCACCTACGACGCCGGCACGACCTTCACCAGCACGCCGCTGCCCACCCTCGCCCTCGGCGGCAGCTACGACGTGCTGATCCACCTCCACCGGGTCCGCGCGGCCGACAGGCTCTGAGCGCCCCCTCTCCCCCGGCCTCAGCCCGCGGCGCGCACCAACCGTTCCGCTGCGGAGGCGGTCTGACATGATCGTCCCCCCATCGTTCCCGGCGGCCCCACCCGGCCGGGGGCGACTCGACGGCGAGGAACAGCGGAACCGGTCATGAGCAGCAGGAACAGGTCGGCCCACACCGCCCGGCAGTCCCGCACCGCCCGGCAGTCCCGCACCGCCCGGCAATCCAGCACCGCCCGGCAATCCCGCACCGCCCGGCAATCCCGCACCCCCCGGCAATCCCGCACCGCCCGGCAATCCCGCACCCCCCGGCAATCCGGCACCGCCCGACAGTCCGCCACCGCCCGGCAATCCGCGACCGCCCGACAGTCCGCCACCTCCCTGCGGCAACCGCAGAGCCGGGGCGCGGGCTTCCTGGCCCTGCTCGTCCTCGGTGCGGCGGCCGTCGCCCTCGGCCTCCTGGGCGGCCGGGCCGCCGGCACCGCCTTCGCCTACGCGGCCCGCCTCAGCGGCCGACCGGGCGAGCTGACCGTGGAGCGCTGCTGGGGCGACAACCCGGCGAAGCCCGGGCTGATCACCTCCTGCGCCGGCGCGTTCCGCTCCGACGACGGCCGAACGGTGGTCGAGGGCTCGCCGATCGACGGCGCCCACCACCTCGGCGCCGTCCTGCCCGTCGAATACGGCGACGGCGGCTCCCACAGCACGGGCCTCGCCTACGCGACCGGCGACCTGGCCGGACTGCTCGCCGTGATCCCGGTCGCCGCGTTCGGCCTCTGGCTGCTCTGCCTGGCCGTCGGCACCCTGCCGACCGGCGGCCGGCTCCCGGCCGGGCTGTTCCCGCAGCACAACAAGGCGGTGCGCCGACTCCTGTGGGCCGGCCTCGGCTGCTTGCTGGCGGCCGGCGTCTGCCTGCTGGTCGGTGTCGTCGGCTGGGCCGCGACGCCCTGACCCGGCCCACGCACGGTCGGCCGCCGGGCCGACGGCGGTGCCGGGAGGCCCCGGAGGCGCCACCGTCCAGGTGCCGGGCGGGCGTACGGCCGGTCGGCCCAGTGCGCGCCCGTACGCCGTGGGCCCGTACGGCCCGGGTGCCTATCGTGGGTTGGTGACTGATCATCGGACTGCCGGTCCCGTCGTCTCCCCGGTGGGCTACCTGCTGGCCGCCTTCGCCTTCGCGGTCTGCATGACCGGGACCACCCTGCCCACCCCGCTGTACGGGCTCTACCAGGAGCGGATCGGCTTCTCCGAACTGACGGTGACGGTGGTGTTCGCCGTGTACGCCTTCGGGGTGATCGGGGTGCTGCTGCTGGTCGGGAACGTGTCCGACGCCGTCGGGCGCCGGCCCGTGCTGGTCTTCGGGCTGGTCGGCGCGGCCTGCAGCGCCGTCGTGTTCCTGGCCGCGGACAGCGTGCTGCTGCTCTGCCTGGGGCGGCTGCTGTCGGGGCTGTCGGCGGGGGTGTTCACCGGCACCGCCACGGCGTACGTGCTGGAGCTGGCACCGCCGGGCCGCCGGGGACGGGCGGGCTTCGTCGCGACGGCCGCCAACATGGGCGGCCTGGGCTGCGGCCCGCTGGTGGCGGGGCTGCTCTCCCAGTACGCGCCGTACCCCTTGGTGCTGCCCTTCGTGGCGCACCTGGTGCTGCTCGCCGCCGCCTTCGGCGTGCTGCTGCGACTGCCGGAGACGGTGGTCGGCGCCCGTCCGCTGCGCACCGCCCGACCGGTCCGACCCAGCCTGCCGCCGGAGGTGCGGCGGGTGTTCGTGCCGGCCGGGATCGCGGCCTTCGCCGGGTTCTCCCTGCTGGGGCTGTTCACCTCGGTCGCCCCGGCCTTCCTCGCCGAGGGGCTGGACGTGCACAACCGCGCGGCGGTCGGCCTGATCGTCTCGTCGGCCTTCCTGGCCTCGACCCTCGGTCAGCTGCTCGTCCCCCGGCTGGGCACGGCGCGGGCCGTACCGCTGGGCTGCCTGGTGCTGATCGCCGGTCTGGCGCTGCTGGCGGGTTCGCTGGCGTGGGCCGTCCTGGCGCTGCTGGTGTCGGCCGCGCTGGTGGGCGGCGCCGGGCAGGGCATGGGGCTGCGCGGCGCGGTGGGCGAGGTCGCCGCCGCGAGCCCGGCGGAGCACCGCGGCGGGGCGCTCTCGGCCCTCTTCGTGGTCGGCTACTTCGGCATCTCGGTCCCGGTGATCGGCGTCGGGCTGCTCACCGGGCCGCTCGGGCTGGCCCACGCCGGTCTGGTGTTCGCCGCCTGCATGGGCCTGCTGGCCGCCGCCTCCGGCGCCTACCTGCTGCGCCTGGCGCGGGCCGGCGCCGCGGTCTGACCCCTAGCCCGACCCCGACCCCGACCCCGACCCGCGCCTGCTCAGCCCCGGCCCGCGCCTACGCCGCCAGGGCTCCGCACCTACTCCACCGAGGTCCCCGCGGCGGTTCCGGCCCGCCCGGCCCGGAGCCGCTGGCGCAGGAAGAGGGCGGCGCGGTCGAGGGCCTCGTCCGCCTCGTCGAGGACGCCGGCGAAGGCCTGGAACACGTGCGGCACGTCGGCGGTGACGTCGAGGATGACGTCCACGCCCGCCTCGCGCGCCCGCGCGGCGAGGCGGGTGGAGTCGTCCAGCAGCAGTTCGTTGGCGCCGACCTGGATCAGCATCGGGGGGAACCCGGTCAGGTCGGCGTGCAGGACCGGGCTGAGCAGCGGCTGCCGCGGGTCGGCCCCGCCGAGGTACATGGCTCCGGTGCGGTCGAGTGCGGCGCGGGTGAAGATCGGGTCGATGCCCTCCTTGGTCCGGATGCTCTCGCCGCTCCGGGTGGCGTCGAGGCCCGGGGAGAGGACCAGTACGGCGGCGGGCAGCGGCAGGCCCGCGTCCCGCGCGGCGAGGCAGGTGGTGACGGCGAGTCCGCCGCCGGCGGAGTCGCCCGCGAGGACGATGGCGGCCGGGTCCCCGCCGCGGTCGAGGAGGGCCCGGTAGGCGCTCAGGCAGTCCTCGACGGCGGCCGGGAAGGGGTGCTCGGGGGCCAGCCGGTAGTCCGGTGAGTACGCCTCGACCCCGGTCCTGGCCACCAGGTTCCCGGTCAGCGAGAGGGCGGTCTCGGGGGAGCCGAAGACCCAGCCGCCGCCGTGGAAGTACAGGATCGTCGCGTCCGTCCCGCCTTCCGGAGCACGATCCGAACCGTCCCCCTCCGGGCCCTCGGGCCGGACCCGCAGGGCCGGCCGGCCGCCGAGGGTCGTCGGCTCGGTGCGGATGGCGTCGTGGGGCACGATCATCCCCGCCATCAGGGCCCGGAAGCCGGCCCTGATCTCCTCCACCGACCGGGGCCCGGTGGGCGCCGACTGCCGCAGCATCGCGTCGACCCGGCTGCGCTGTTCCCTGCTCATGGCACACTCCTGGCTGAGTAGCTTCCCGTACACTATATGCCATGGAAGATACATTGAACGGCGCCCGCTCCGCAGCCGGCCTCGCCGGGTTCTTCGCCGACCTGGTGCGGTGCGAGACGCGGCTGTACAACGCCCTCAACGACCGGCTCCGCGAGCGGCACGGGATCGTCACCTCGCAGTACGAGTTCCTGGGCTACCTGCACCGCCACCCCGGGTGCCGGGTGGCCGACCTCGCCGCCGAGTTCGCCATCGGCGTCGGGGCGACCAGCAAGGGCGTCGACCGCCTGGAGAAGCAGGGGTGGGCCGCCCGGCGGCCGAACCCGGCGGACCGCCGGTCCTCGCTGCTGGTCCTGACCGACGAGGGCACCCGGCTCGTCGAGGCAGCGGAGCGGACCGTCACCGAGGGCCTGGCCGAGCTGCTCGCGGACACCCTCGACGCCGCCGCGCTGTCCGCCGCGGCCGGGGCGCTCGCCACCCTGCGCGCCGCCCTCGAACGCGACCAGGTCGGCATCCCCACGGGCTGAACCGCCCTGCCCACGGCCGGGAACGGCGACCGCGCCGGGCGCGGCGCCGACCCGCGCGGCGCGCCCGGGTCAGCCCGTGATCGGGCGGGTGTCCAGCCGGATGTGGTCCACCGCCCAGTACCAGTTGTTGCCCGCGTCGTACATCCGGAACTTCAACGTCACCGAACGCGCGCCCGCCGGCACCGCGAACTGCCGGACGACCTGGACGTTCTGGGCGTCCTTGCCCGCGTTGTCGTTGCCGGTGGCGTCCGCGCTGTAGAAGACCAGCCGGGTCTCGGTCCCGTTGTCGAACACCGCGGTGACGGCGGCCTTCTGCGGGGCCTCCTGGCGGTAGTGCGAGTCGAAGGCCAGGTGGAGGGTGGCGGTGCCGGCCGGGACCGGGACGGCGGGCGAGACCAGGGTGGAGTCGAAGACGCCCTTGCGGGACGGCGAGCCGGTGTCGTCCCAGTCGTCCGGGTCGGCGACGGCGACGACGCCCAGGGCACGGCCGAAGTTGCCGCGGTCCTGCCCGGCGGGCACGGTCCACTCGCGCTTGGTGTGGAAGGTCCAGCCCTGGAGCCGGACGGTGCCCTGCGGCATGCCGGGGGCGTTGACCACCGACCAGCCCTCGGGCGCCCGGGCGGTCCAGCCGAGCACGCCGCCCTCGGGCCGGAGCGCACCGGCCAGCGATTCGAAGTCCTCGTCCAGCAGGTGGCCGGTCATCACCGGGGCCGGGCGGGCGGCGAGTTCGCCGTCCGCGACGGCGAAGCGGCCGCCGGCCAGGGCACGGGCGGTGACCAGCAGGCGGTGGGTGGCGCCGGCGGGCAGCTGGGCGGGCGGGGTGACGTCCCAGACCGCGGTCGCGGTGGCACCGGCGGCGAGGGCGGCGGGCGGCGCGGTGACGGCGGTGGCCGTCCAGCCGGGCGGGAGCAGCGGCCGGGCCTCGAAGCGGGTGAGCGCCTCGGTGGCGGCGAAGGTCGCGGTGACCCTGGCCGGGCGGCCGGGCAGCAGGACCGGCTCGTCGATGGTGGTGGAGGCGGCGCCGAGGGCGACGTTCACGGTGAGCGGGTCGGCCAGGCCCAGGGCCGGGTCGGTGACGGTGCGGTCGTCCCACGGGAAGCGGCCGGCGATCCGGCGGCGGAAGCCCAGGTCGTCCAGGACGCCCACCGCGACGTCGTACCAACCCTCGGGCCCCACGGCGACGTTGACGGTCCGGTCGTCGCCGGCCGGGACCCGCACCTCGCGCAGTCCGTCACCGTAGGCGAGGTCGCCGACCAGGAAGGTCCGGGCGGTGCGCGAGCGGTTGATGACGTCGACCTCCAGCACCTTGCCGCCGCGCTCCTCGGAGAGCGACACCTCGTACGCCGAGGCGGTGTCGCCGCGCAGGTGCCACAGCGCGCCGTTGGGGCCGTGCACCCGCAGGTCGTAGCCCTGCGGCCCGACCTTCCAGACGTCCGACAGCCGGCTCTTCGCCGCCACCGTGTAGTACCGGGGCGCCTCGCCGGGGGCCGGGTAGAGCGCGAACACCGCGCCCTGGCGGCCCTGGTTGACGAAGTCCAGGGTCAGCTCGTCGCCCTTGAGCCGCGGCTTGACGAGCAGGTCGTACGGCGCGGGGCGGGCGGAGCGGGTGCCGCGCTGCTGCTGCGGGAAGGTCTGCGGGCTGGGCACGGCGGGGGCGGGCAGCTTGCCGGTGTCGACCACCTTCTGCCGGTTGCCGCTGGTGTCGGGCAGCTGCGGCCAGACGGGGTTGCGGCCGGAGAAGTCGAAGACCTGGGTCAGGTCGCCGCAGACCGAGCGCCGCCAGGGGCTGATGTTGGGCTCCTGGACGCCGAAGCGCTGCTCCAGGAAGCGCAGCACGGAGGTGTGGTCGTAGACGGTGGAGTCGACCACGCCGCCGCGGGTCCACGGCGAGACCACCACCATCGGCACCCGTACGCCCAGGCCCATCGGGTAGGGGCCGGAGAGCAGGGTCTCCCCGGCGGGCAGGGTGTCGGACCAGCCGAGCGTGCCGTCGGCGGCCTTCACCCGGTACCGGCCGTCCTGGCCGACCACCCGGTGGTAGGTCTTCCCGGCCTTGCCCACCCGGACCACGACCTCGCCGTCCACCGGCACGTTGGACCTGCCGCGCCCGGCGGCCAGCGGCGGGACGGGCGGCAGCTGGTGGTCGAAGAAGCCGCCGTGCTCGTCGTAGTTGAGGATGAAGACGGTCTTCTGGAACACCTCCGGCCTGGCGGCCAGCGCCGACAGCAGCCGGGCGGTGAGGTGCTCGCCGTTCGGCGGCGCGTAGTTGGCGTGCTCGGAGAGCGCGGCCGGGGCGACGATCCAGGACACCTGCGGCAGCCGGTCGGCCTGGACGTCGGCGGTGAAGGCCTCGACCAGGGCGTCGCCCATCGCGAACGGGTCGTCCTTCTTCGCCGGGTCGCCGACGGCCCGCATGCCGCGCTCGTACAGCGGCTCACCGGGCTTGGCCTTGACGAAGGGGGCGAACCAGGCGAGCGCGTTGTCGTCGAAGTTGTCGAGGGCCTGGTAGGTCTTCCAGCTGACGCCGGCCCGCTCCAGGCGCTCGGCGTAGGTGGTCCACTCGTAGCCGCCGGGGATCTCGGTGTTGTCGGTGACCGGGGTGTCCCGCACGGTGCCGCCGCTGGTCCCGGTCATCAGGTGTTCGCGGTTGGTGTTGGTGTTGCACTGCACGGACGCGTAGTAGGCGTCGCAGACCGTGAACACCGAGGCCAGCGCGTGGTAGAAGGGCATGTCCGCGGACTCGTAGTAGCCCTGGCCGAGCCAGCCGGAGGAGCGGCGGGTGACCGAGCCGTCGGCCCGGCCGTCGTTCCAGGCGTTCATCGAGTCGACGAAGCCGAAGGCGGGCGCGCCCTGCTGGTAGGCGTTGGTGTGGGCGGCGTTCATGGCGAAGGGCAGCAGGTGGCCCTCCTTGCGGCTCGGGTCCGGCTGGTGGAACACCGAGCGCCCGTCGACGCCGCGCACGGCGGTGCGGTCCCCGAAGCCCCGGACACCCGCCAGGGTGCCGAAGTAGTGGTCGAACGCGCGGTTCTCCTGCATGAACACCACGACGTGCTCGATGTCGGCCAGCCGTCCGGGCCGGGCCGGCGCGGCGAGCGCCTGCTGGACGCTGAGCGGGAGGGCGGACAGCACCGCGGCCGCCGCCGCGCCGCCGAGGAGGCTGCGGCGCGACAGTTCGGGCTTCGGACTCATGGGGTGGGGCTCCTTGCTGACGGACTGGGGGGCTCCGGCACCGGCCCGGGAGCGGCCGTTCGTGTCGGACCCGTCAGGTCTACGAGACCGAGGTGGACGCAGCGGCGGAGTCCGGTGTCCGGCCGGTGGCCGTCAAGAAACCCGGAGCTGTACAGACAACTTGACGCCCGATGATCAACCGCCGGACCGATGCGCCGACGGCCTCCACCGCGCCCGCGGCATCCTCTACGCTGACGCCAGGCCCGGGGCAGCAGGCCCCGGCCGCCGGACCGATGCGCACCGACACCGGGGGGAACCGCGTGATCCGTGTACAGCACCGCACCTACACCCTGATCCCGTGGCCGTGGCGGGTGATGTCCTGGGCCCAGGCGCCCGAGGGGCTGGAGTTCACCCTCTACGACATCGCCGACCCGGCCCTGCCGCCCCTGCGCGGCGTCGCGGTGCCCGGCACCCCGGAGGAGGCCGCCCGCTGGAAGGTCGGCCACGACGCCTACCTGAGCCTGCTGCGCGAGGCCGAGGAGACCGTCCGGCACGCCCACGGCGTGCGCTGCCGGCCCGGGTTCATGGTCGACATGCGCTCGGTGCGCCTGCGCCGCTACGACCTGATGCCCCACCGCAGGTCCCGCTCCCGGCGGCTGTTCGCCGAGTGCCTGGACCGGATGCGCACCTACGAGGAGGCCTACCGGCCGATCCTGACGGAGATCGAGGCCCGCATCGCGGCGGCCGCCGCCGACACCGCCTGACCGACGGCCGGCCGGCTCGGCCCGGACGGCCGCTCGGGCCGGTCAAGCCGATCAGGCCCGCTGGGCCGTCGAGGCCGCCGTGCCCGCCGTGCCCGCGACGGCCACCGGGGCGGAAGCGTCGCGCCGCCGGCGGGTCGAGCGCTCCAGCGTCCGGTGCACGATGACGTACTCCGCGACGAGCACGTTGCCCAGGACTGCCGCCCAGCCCGCCGTGGTGTACACGTCCCGGAACGTCAGGGACGGGACGACCTTCGCCAGCGCCAGGCCGGCCAGGAGGTAGATCCGCAGGGTCACCGCGGCGAAGGTCAGGGCGTAGTTCCGGATCATCCAGATCCGGTGCAGCTGCACCTCGCCGCGCCGGATCGTCCGGTAGGCCTGGGCCGCGGTGTACAGCCACGCCGCCGTCAGCAGGAAGAAGGCGACCTGGAGCGGGAAGCCGCTCGGCGACACCGTGCTGGCGTAGAGGGCCGCGGCCGAGGCGGCCACCACGGAGACCAGGTACACCCGGCCGGCGATCCGGTGCAGCCGGGGGTAGCGGGTCCGCAGGCGCGGCACGAACTGCAACGGCCCGATGATCAGCGTCAGTCCGGCCGGCCCCGCGTGGACGACGAGGCTCGCGTAGTAGCCGACGATGCTCCGGTCGATGGGCGCGTACGAGGATCCGGTCAGGTACGGCGGGACGAAGACGGCCGCGATGCCGACCGCCGACACCGCCATCAGGCCCCACAGGGACCACCACCAGCGGCGGCGGACGGTCCGGGCGGCAGCTGGGTCGACCATGGGTGGAGCTCCAATCCTGGTGCGGCAGAAGGGGTTTCGGGCATCCGGCCGACGCCGGCCCCCGACTAGGGGACGATGACGACCTTGCCCGCGACGGTGCGCGACTCGGCCAGGGCGAGCGCGGCCGCGGCCTCGTCGAGCGGGAACTCGGCGGCGATCTGGGCGGTGAGCGTGCCGTCGGCGAGCAGGGCCAGCACCTGGGTGAGGTCCTCGCGCAGCCGGGCCCGGAAGGCCGCCGGGCGGCGCTTGCCCGCCCAGAAGTTGTAGAAGTGCGCGGACCGGCCGTTGGGCAGGTTGTTCCACAGCGCCAGCCGGGCGAACAGCTTCAACACCGGGAGCTGGGAGTTGCCGGCCTCGTCCTTGGTGGCGGCGGTGCCGTAGGACACCAGGACCCCGCCGCGGCGCAGCAGCGACCAGGACTGCTCCAGTCCGGCGCCGCCGACGTGGTCGAACACCGCGTCGACGCCGTCCGGCGCGAGCTCCCGGATGCGCCGGTACAGCTCGGGGTCGCGGTAGTCGACCGGGGTCGCGCCCAGGGCGCGGACGGTGTCGTGGTGCCGCCCGGAGGCCGTGCCGATCACCGTGATCCCGGCGTGCCGGGCCAGTTGGACCAGGGTCGAGCCGACGCCGCCGTTGGCGCCGAGCACGACGATCGTGCCGCCCCGGCGCACCTTCGCGGTCCGGTGCAGCATCTGCCAGGCCGTCACGCCGTTGACCACGACGGTCTCCGCGTCGGCGGCCGTCACGCCGTCCGGCACCGGGACGACGTCGGCGGCGTCGAGCAGCAGGTGGCTGGCCCAGGCGCCGGTCTTGGTGACGGCGGCGACGCGGCGCCCGACCATCGCGGGGTCGACGCCGGGGCCGGTCGCGACCACGGTGCCGACCACGTCGTAGCCGGGCACGAAGGGGAAGGGCGGCTGGTCGTAGTACTTGCCGCGGCGCATCTGCTGCTCGGCGAAGGAGACCCCGGTGGCGTCCATCCGGAGCAGTACGTGCCCCGCGCTCGGCGGCGGGAGGTCGCGGGTGCGCAGCCGCAGGCCGCTCGGCTCGACCTCGCCCGGCAGGACGACCTCGGTGGCGTGGGTGACGACGGCGTTGTTCACGGTGTGCTCCGTTCGGCTCTGCGGTGCGGTGACTACAGCCGTAAAGTTACACACGTAAGCTCACGACTGACAAGAGCTGCCGTTCGTAAGTTTTCACCTGTAAGCTCACGCCATGGGAAACGAATCGAGCACAGCCCCCGTCCGTGCCCGCAACCGTCGCGGGGAAGGCGCCCGCCTGCGCGCGGACATCGTGGCCGCCGCGGTCGAACTGCTCGACGAGGCCGGCACCGAGACCGCCGTCACCCTGCGCTCGGTCGCCCGCCGGGTCGGCATCGCGGCCCCCTCGATCTACCGCCACTTCCCCGACCAGCCGGCCATCATGCTGGCCGTGGTGCGACAGGCCTTCGAACAGATGGAGGCCCGGCTGCGCACCGCCGTCGACGCGGCCGACGACGACCCCCGACAGCGGCTCACCGCCCTCTGCCATGCCTACCTGGCGTACTCCCGGGAGCACCCCGAGCGGTACCGCACCATGTTCGGCGGCGTCTGGGTGCCCGCGCTCCAGGACACCACCGTGACGCCGGAGGAGATGGGCACCCTCGGCCAGGAGCTGCTGCAGCTGTTCGTCGAGACCCTGGAGGCGTGCGTGGCCACGGGCGCGTCCAGCAGCGACGACGCGTTCGCGGACACCGTGGCCCTCTGGCTGGGCCTGCACGGGCTGGCCCACCAGCGGGCGGTCACGGTCGCCTTTCCGTGGCCGGAGGGGATCGCCGACCGGCTGATCGTCACGCTGGCGCACCTCAAGGCCGAGTAGTCGGACGGCCGGACAGACGGACGGACAGCCGGGCGCCCGGAAAGCCGGACGCCCGGCACCGGACGAACCGGTGCCGGGCGCGGGCAGGCGGGGGCCACGCAGGGGCGGGGCCGAAGGTCAGCCGGTGAACCGCCCCTCGCGGGCCACCACGCGCCCCGCCCGGACGACGAGTTCGCGCGGCGGGAGGTCGACCACGACCTGCGGCAGGCACTCGCCGGTCAGCAGCATGAAGTCGGCCGGCGAACCGGGCGCCAGGGTCACCGGCGGCAGGTCGAGCAGTTCGGCGCCGCCGTCGGCGGCCAGGGCGAAGCAGTCGGCGAGCTGCCCGTCGGTGCGGGCGTCGGTGGTCCAGCCGAGCAGGTGGGCGCGGTGCAGCAGGTCCGCGTTGCCGTACGGGCTCCAGGAGTCGCGCACGCCGTCCGACCCGAGGCCGACCCGCACGCCGTGCTCCCGCAGGACGCGGAACGGCAGCACCTGGTGGGCCGAGGGCGCGACGGTGGTCAGCCCGACCCCCGACCCTGCCAGCAGCTCGGCCAGTCCGGCCAGCGGCGGGCCGGTCAGCTCGGGCACGCAGAAGGCGTGGCTCACCACCACGCGCCCGGCGAGACCGGCCGCCGCGGTCCGCGCGGCGATCTCGCGCAGTGGGCCGAGGCCGCGCTCGCCCCGGTCGTGGAGGTGGATGTCGAGCCGCAGGCCGTACTGTTCGGCCAGGCCGAAGAGCAGGTCCAGCTGGGCGGGGCCGGTGCCGTCCGGGCCGCCGTCGAACCCGGCCGGGTCGATTCCGCCGATCGCGTCGATCAGCCCGCTCGCGGCCGCCTCGGCCAGCAGCTCACCCGCCCCGGGCGTGCGCCGCACCCCGTGCTGGGGGAAGGCGACCAGCTGGAGGTCCAGCGCGCCCGCCAGCCGCTCCCGCACCTCGGCGAGCCCGGTGACCCCGGCCAGGCCGAAGGCGGGGGCGACGTCCACGTGGGCACGGACGGCCCGGGTGCCACGGGTCACCGCGTGGGCCAGCAGCCGGTGGGCCCGCTCGGCGAGCGGGGTGCGCTGCCGCCGGTGGAGCTCGACGTCGCCCTGGACGTACTCGGGCAGCGAGCCGGCCGGGCGGCGGCTGTACCAGGGCTCGCCCCAGGCGGTCTTGTCGGGGTGGATGTGGGCGTCGACCAGGGTGGGCAGGGCGATCCGGCCGGCGCCCTCGACGATCTGCGGCGCCGCGCCGTCCGGGACGCGCTCGGCGAGGACGCCGTCCACGGCGACCAGGTCGACGGCCTCGGCGGCGCCGAAGGGGCGGACGTCCCGGAAGACGGTGACGGCCGGTGGGGTGGGTGCGATCACACGGTGCTCCTCGGATCCCGTCTCGACAATGTGCCCAGCAGGCAAAACGTCCTACCTCTCCTTCAACAGTCTGTTTATCATCGGCGGGTCCCCCGTCTTCCACCCGGAGCCACCCGCACATGCCCGCCCCGCCGTCCCCACCGCCCGCCCCCGGCATACCGCCCGCCACCGGCGCCCGCCCGCGGCCGCACCCGCTGCACGTGCTGCGGGACTCCGTCTACGCCGTCGGCGCCCTGCTCGTGCTGGTCGGGATCGGCGTGCTGCTCCACCAGCCGCTGCTGATCCCGCCCCTGGCGGCCAGCGCCGCACTGGTGCACGGCGCACCCGGGCTGCCGATCTCCCAGCCGCGCAACCTGATCGGCGGCCAGCTGCTGTCCGCCACGCTCGGCTACGCCACCCTGGCCGTCACCGGCAGCACCGCCTGGGGCGCGGCGATCGCCGCCGGACTCGCGCTCGGCGCGATGCTGCTCACCCACCTCTCGCACTCCCCCGCGGCGGCCACCGCCGTCATCGTGGTCCTGCAAGCCCCGCACCCCGTGCCCTTCCTGCCGCTGCTCGTCCTGGCCACCACCCTGCTGGTCGCCGTCGGCCTGCTGCCGGGCCGGATCGGCGGACACCCGGTCCGCTACCCACTCTCCTGGTGAACGGCGGTCGGGGGGGTGGACCCCTAGGGGGGCCCCCCCCGGCCGCGGTGCGCGCCCCCGGGGCCCGGCCCCCCCCGC
>NZ_JBHYGR010000034.1:0-6512 GCF_042738155.1 Kitasatospora sp. NPDC059088
ACCCCGGGGCCCGCCGCCGGGGCCCCCCCGGCCCGGGCCGGCCCCCGGCGCCCACCGTTACGTCGGTGGGGCCCGCCGCCACGCGGTCGGCGGGCCCCTCCGCAGTGGTGTCAGGCCCGGTCGCAGGCCTGGGCGCGCAGGGCGCGGGCCAGGTCGTCCCGGCGCTCCAGCACCAGCCGGCGCAGCGCCGGCGCGGCCTGCGGGTGGCCGTCCAGCCAGGTGTCCGCCTCGGCCAGGGTGTGCTCGTCGGTCTGGGCGATCGGGAAGAAGCCGCCGACGATCCGCATCGCGATCTCGATGGTCCGCTCCGCCCAGACCTTCTCCAGCAGTTTGAAGTACGGCGCCGCGTAGAGGGCGGTCAGGTCGCGCTGGGCGGGGATCGCGAAGCCCGCGCTGTTGGCCTCGACCAAGGCGCTCGGCAGCTCGTCCGAGTCGATCACGGCCGACCAGGCGGCGGCCTTGGCCTCCGGGGTGGGCCGGGCGGCCAGGCACTGGGTGTACTGGCGCTTGCCGCCGGCGGTGTTGTCGGCGGCCAGCTCCCCGGCGAGTTCCTCGTCGCCGGCCTGTCCGGCGGCGGCCAGGGCCAGCCACAGCGCCCAGCGCAGCTCCTGGTCGACCTCCAGGCCGTCGATCCGGGCGCTGCCGGCCAGCAGCCCGCGGACCAGGCCGAGGTGCTCGGCGCCGCCCGCGGTCTGGGCCAGGAAGCGGGCCCAGGCGAGCTGGTGGTCGCTGCCGGGGACGGCCCCGCGCAGCTCGCGCAGGGCGCCGTCGGCGAGCCGGCGGGCGCCCTCGGCGCGCCACTCGGGGGCGGCGTACAGGTCGACGGCGGTCTTGGCCTGGGCGTGCAGCGACTGCAGCACGCCGATGTTGCCCTCCTGGCCGGCGAAGCGCAGCACCAGGGCGACGTAGTCGCGGGCCGGCATCAGGCCGTCCCGGGTGAGGTTCCAGACCGCGGACCAGGCGAGCGCCCGGGCCAGCTCGTCGCGGATGTCGCCGAGGCCGGTGCGCAGGGCCTCCAGCGAGTCGGCGTCGAAGCGGATCTTGCAGTAGGTGAGGTCCTCGTCGTTGAGCAGGACCAGGTCGGGGCGCTGACGGCCGACGGCCTCGGCGACGACGGTGCGGGCGCCGGTGACGTCCAGCTCGATCCGCTCGGTGCGCAGCAGGGCGCCGTCGGCGTCCCGGTCGTACAGGCCGACGGCGATCCGGTGCGGGCGCAGGACATCGCCGTCCTGGAGGACGGCGAGTTCGGTGATCCGGCCCTCGGCGTCGGTGGTGACCTGCGGGGTGAGCGCGTTGACGCCGGCGGTCTGCAGCCAGGCGGCGGCCCAGCTCTTGAGGTCGCGGCCGCTGGTCTCCTCCAGCACGCCCAGCAGGTCGCCGAGTTCGGTGTTGCCGAAGGCGTGCCGCTTGAAGTAGCGGCGGGCGCCCTCGAAGAAGGCCTCCGAGCCGACGTAGGCGACCAGCTGCTTGAGGACGGAGGCGCCCTTGGCGTAGGTGATGCCGTCGAAGTTGAGCTTGGCGTCCTCGAGGTCGCGGATGTCGGCGGTGATCGGGTGGGTGGTGGGGAACTGGTCCTGCCGGTAGGCCCAGGCCTTGCGCTGGTTGGCGAAGGTGACCCAGGCGGAGGAGTAGCGGGTGCGGGCGCCGATCAGGCCGTAGGAGCCCATGAAGTCGGCGAAGGACTCCTTGAGCCACAGGTCGTCCCACCAGCGCGGGGTGACCAGGTCGCCGAACCACATGTGCGCCATCTCGTGCAGGACGACGTTGGCGCGGGACTCGTAGGCGGCGTCGGTGACCTTCGAGCGGAAGACGAACTCCTCCTTGAAGGTCACGCAGCCCGGGTTCTCCATCGCGCCGATGTTGTACTCGGGGACGAAGGCCTGGTCGTACTTGCCGAAGGGGTACGGGTAGTCGAACTCCTCGTGGAAGAAGTCGAGTCCGAGCTTGGTGACGCCGAGGATCTCCTCCGCGTCGAAGTGCGGGGCGAGCGAGCGGCGGCAGAGCGCGGAGAGCGGGATCTCCAGGGTGGTGCCGTCGGCGAGTTCGCGGCTGTAGTGGTCGGTGACCACGTGGTACGGGCCGGCCACCACGGCGGTGAGGTAGGTGGAGATCGGCTTGGTCGGCGCGAACTCCCAGGTGCGGGTGTCGCCCTGGGCGGTGACGTTCTCGTGCACGGCGTTGGAGCGCACGTCCCAGGCGGCGGGGGCGGTCACCGTGAAGGTGAACGGGGCCTTGAGGTCGGGCTGTTCGAAGGTCGCGAACACCCGGCGGGCGTCGGCCGGCTCGTAGTGGGTGTAGAGGTAGGTCTCGCCGTCGGCGGGGTCGACGAAGCGGTGCAGGCCCTCGCCGGTGCGGCTGTAGGCGCAGTCGGCCTCGACGGTGAGGACGTTCTCGGCGGCCAGCCCGTCGATGTGCACCCGGGCGCCGTCGTAGGCGGTGGCCGGGTCCAGGGCGCGGCCGTTGAGGGTGACCGAGCGGACGGCGGGGGCCAGCAGGTCGAGGAAGGTGGCGGCGCCGGGCCGGTCGCAGCGGAAGGCGACGGTGGTGGTGGAGCGGAAGGTGGCGGCCGCCGGGTCGGGGGCCGAGCTCACGTCCAGCCGGACGCTGTAGCCGTCGACGGCCAGGACGCCGGCTCGCTGCTGTGCTTCCTCGCGGCTCAGGTTCTTGCCCGGCACGGCGGTACTCCTTTGTCCGGCCCGCACGGTGGTGCGTGCGTGGATGGTGCGGATCGGTGCGCGGTGTGCATCGCGCACGCAGGGGCATCCTTTCACGCCCGCCCCGGCCGGTACCATTGCACAGCCCGTCGCGTCCGGGGCCGGAATCAGCGGCGGCGCGCGGGTGTTGGGGTCCGGGTGGGGGCGACATCCCCTGCCTCGGAACACCTCACGAAGGACGAGACCCAGTGACGACTGCCGCTGAGCGCAAGACCGCCGACTTCTGGTTCGACCCGGCCTGCCCGTGGGCGTGGATGACGTCCCGCTGGCTGATCGAGGTCCAGCAGCTGCGTCCGGTCGACGTGCGCTGGCACGTGATGAGCCTGTCGGTGCTCAACGAGCACCGCGACCTGCCGCAGAGCTACCGCGAGCTGCTGGACAACGCCTGGGGCGCGGTGCGGGTCTGCGTCGCGGCCGCCCAGGAGCACGGCGACGAGGTGCTGGGCCGGCTGTACACCGAGCTGGGCCTGCGCTTCCACAACCAGGGCCTGCCGCAGAACCGGGAGACCGTCGAGGCCGCCCTGGTGGCCGCGGGCCTGCCCGTCGAGCTGGCGGACGCGGCCGGCACCGACGCGTACGACGAGGCCCTGCGCGCCTCCCACAAGGAGGGCATCACCCTGGTCGGCGAGGACGTCGGCACCCCGGTGATCGCGGTGGAGGGCGCGGACGGCGACCGGGTCGCCTTCTTCGGCCCGGTGGTCACCCCGGCCCCCAAGGGCGAGGCCGCGGCCCGGCTGTGGGACGGCACCCTGCTGGTGGCCTCCACCCCGGGTTTCTACGAGATCAAGCGCACCCGCACGGCCGGCCCGTCCTTCGAGTAGGCCCGGGCGGGCACGGCGAAGGCCCGGTACCCCGCGGGGTGCCGGGCCTCCGCCGTGCCGGGCGTTCGCCGTCGTCCGTCAGCGGGCCGCGGCCGCGGCCCGGCGCTGCTTGAGCAGCCCGGCCCCGCTCAGCAGGACGACCAGCACCCCGGCCGCGTACAGCTGCTGGCGGTTGCCCTCGGTGGTGGTCATCAGGGCGAGGATGCCGGCCACGGCGGCCGTCGCGACCCAGGTCAGGTACGGGTAGCCCCACATCTTCACGGTGAGCAGCTCGGGCGCCTCGCGCTCCAGCCGGCGGCGCATCCGCAGCTGGACGACGCAGATGAACAGCCAGACCACCAGGATGGCGACGCCGGTGGTGTTCATCAGCCAGGTGAACACGGTGTCCGGCCAGAACTTGGCGGCCAGCACGGCGCCGAAGCCGAACAGGCAGGAGGCCAGCACGGCCCGGCGCGGCACCCCGCCGGACACCTTGGCCAGCGCCTCGGGGCCCTGGCCGCGGCCGACCAGCGAGTACGCCATCCGGGAGGCGCCGTAGATGTTGGCGTTCATCGCGGACAGCAGCGCGATCAGCACCACCACCTCCATGATCGTCCCGGCCCCGGGCACCCCGAGGTGGCGCAGCACCGTGACGTACGGGCCGTCGGCGACGACCGACGGGTCCTTCCAGGAGACCAGGGTGACCACCAGGGCCATCGAGCCGATGTAGAAGATCGCGATCCGCCACACCGCGGTGCGCACCGCGTTGGCGACGTTCTTCTTGGGGTCGTCCGACTCGGCCGCGGCGATGGTGACCGTCTCCAGGCCGCCGTACGCGAAGACCGAGGCGAGCAGGCCGACGATCAGCCCGCTGACGCCGGTGGGCAGGAAGCCGCCCTGGCCGGTGAGGTTGGTGCTGCCGGGGGCGCCGGGGCCGATCACGCCGGCGACGCCGAGCCCGCCGATGACCAGGAAGGCGATGATCGCGGCGACCTTGACGGTGGCGAACCAGAACTCGAACTCGCCGAAGTTCTTCACCGCGGTGAGGTTGCTGGCGCAGAAGAAGACCATGAACAGGGCGACCCAGACCCAGGCGGAGACCCCGGGGACCCAGCCGTTGACGATCTTCCCGGCGGCGGTGGCCTCGGCGGCGACGCCGCAGCAGAGCATCACCCAGTACATCCAGCCGGCCGTGATCCCGGCCCAGGGGCCGATCTCCTTCTCGGCGTGCACCGAGAAGGAGCCGGAGGCCGGGCGGGCGGCGGACATCTCGCCGAGCATCCGCATGATCAGCATGACCAGCAGGCCGGAGAGGGTGAAGGCGAGGATGATCGCCGGCCCGGCGGCCGCGATGCCGGAGCCGGAGCCCACGAACAGGCCGGCGCCGATGACGCCGCCGAGGGCGATCATCGACAGGTGGCGCTGCTTGAGTCCGTGGCTGAGCTGCTGGCCACCGGACGGCGGGGGAGCCTCGGTGGTCCCGGGCGCCTGGGGCGCGGAGGTGGGGGCCATAGGGGTGGATCCAGACTGTGCGGAATGCGGCATGAGCTGTCCAATATCCGGGGACCCCGCTGTTCCTGCCAACGATGTCCGCCGCGGGCCCACCATGCGGACCGGGCGGTCACCGTGCGTGGCGGCCGGTTCGCCGAGAGTCGCCCGGAGCCGGTTCCGACAAGCTTCGTGGGCGGTGCTTTGTCCGAAACCGTGGCATCGGCGCGGTGGATCACCGCGTAGGTTCACAGGTGTTCACTCACCTGGACCTCACGGAGGAACCCCGATGGCCACTGCCACCACCCCGACAGCGCGTCGCGCCGTCCTCGCCGACCTGCTGCCCGCCGCCTCGACCCGCCTCGGCACCCAGGTCCGCGACCTCGCCCTGGTGGTCGGCGGCGCCGCGCTGACCGGTGTGGCCGCCCAGCTGTCGGTCAACGTGCCCGGCTCGCCGGTGCCGGTCACCGGCCAGACCTTCGCCGCCCTGCTGGTCGGCACCGCGCTGGGCGCCCGCCGCGGCGTCGCCTCGCTCGCGCTCTACCTGCTGGCCGGCGCGGCCGGCCTGCCCTGGTTCGCCGAGGGCACCTCCGGCTGGGCCATGCCGTCCTTCGGCTACGTGCTCGGCTTCGTCCTCGCCGCCGCCCTGACCGGCGCGCTGGCCCGCCGCGGCGCCGACCGCTCCCCGCTGAACACCGCGGTGACGATGGCGCTGGGCAGCCTGGCCATCTACGCCGTCGGCGTCCCGTACCTGGCGTTCAGCCTGCACGTCCCGCTGGCCCGCGCCGCCGAACTGGGCCTCTACCCGTACCTGGTCGGCGACGCGCTCAAGGCCGCCTTCGCCGCCGGCGCGCTGCCGCTCGCCTGGAAGCTGCTCGGCCGCCGCTGAGACCCGGACCCCCCGTTGTCGGGCCCGGGCGCACCCGCATGCCACACTCATGGCATGCGCGTGTACCTGGGCTCCGACCATGCCGGATACGAACTGAAGAACCACCTCGTGGAGTGGCTCAAGGGGGCCGGCCACGAGCCGGTCGACTGCGGGCCGCACATCTACGACGCCGAGGACGACTACCCGCCGTTCTGCCTGCGCGCCGCCGAGCGCACCGCCGCCGACGCGGACGCCCTCGGCATCGTGATCGGCGGCTCGGGCAACGGTGAGGCGATCGCCGCCAACAAGGTCAAGGGCGTCCGTGCGGCGCTGGCCTGGAGCGTGCAGACCGCCGAGCTCGGCCGTCAGCACAACAACGCCAACGTCATCTCCATCGGCGGCCGGATGCACACCGAGGACGAGGCCACCGAGTTCGTCGAGGTCTTCCTCAAGACCCCCTACAGCGGCGAGGCCCGGCACACCCGCCGGATCGAGATGCTGAGCGAGTACGAGACCACCGGCGAGCTCCCGCCGATCCCGGCCCCCCACCCCCCCGGGTGATACACCCCCCACCCACCGGGGGGGGGCCCCCCCCCCCGGGGGGGGCGAGCGGCCCGGGGCGGGCCCCCCCGCCGGGGGGTG
>NZ_JBHYGR010000034.1:6520-10467 GCF_042738155.1 Kitasatospora sp. NPDC059088
CCCCCCCCCCCCCCCCCCCCCCCGGCCCCCCCCCCCCCCCCCCGGGCCCCCCCCCCGCCCCCGTCCGCGCGGCCCCCGGCGGCTGTGTCGTCGGCCACAGGCGCCCGCGCGCCCGCAGCTGCGCACGCGGGGCGCACGCGCCGCCCGCCGGCGCCGTACGCCCAACCGGCGCACGCCTCCTGACGGCGTGCCCGCCACCGGCCCGATCGGCCGAAACCCGCTGAGCGGCCCGCGCGCCGGGGCCGCCGCCCGCCCCCGGACCGTCGACGCCGGGCCGCACCCGTGGATAGGGTCGGACCCCATGGCTGGCAGACCGCCGGGCGCACCGCCCCAGACGACTGCGACGAGGCCCGGCGCCGCCCCGGCGTCCGAGCCCGTGACGGCCCGGCTGCGCAAGAGGCTCCGCCGGGCCCGCCGAAGGCTGCGCACGGCCGGTGTCGACTACTTCCGCGGCGGCGCCGCCGACTGGCCGGTGCTCTGCGCGCTGGCCCTGCTCGTCCCGCTGATGATCCTGCTCAACATCTGGATCCCGGACTGGGCCCCGCCCACCACCCTGGTCCTGCCGATCCTGGCCGGCGCGCTGCTGCTGCGCCCCGGCTCCCTGGTGGTGCTGTACGCGCTGGCCGCCCTCGGGCTGTCCGCCGAGTCCGTGATCCACACCGGCCAGCGGGTCGCCAGCGACAACCCGGAGGCCTACGTCTACGGCGTCACCCCCGGCGCGGCCCTGGTGGTCGGCGCCGCCGGGGTCGGCGGCCTGCTGCTGGCCCAGTTCCGGGCCCGGGTCGGCGTCCCCTGGTGGGGCGGCTCCACCATGCTGTTCGACCTGCGCGAGCGGCTGCGGGTGCAGAGCCGGGTGCCCGAGCTGCCGGCCGGCTGGCACGCCGACATGGCGCTGCGCCCGGCCGGCGGCCAGTCCTTCTCCGGCGACTTCGTGGTGGCCGCCCGCACCGGCCCCGGCCAGCGGCTGCTGGAGGTGGTCCTCGCGGACGTCTCCGGCAAGGGCATGGACGCGGGCTCGCGGGCCCTGCTGCTGTCCGGCGCCTTCGGCGGCCTGGTCGGCTCGCTGCCCGCGCACGACTTCCTGCCCGCCGCCAACGGCTACCTGCTGCGCCAGTCCTGGGAGGAGGGCTTCGCCACCGCCGTCCACCTGGTGCTGGACCTGGACAGCGGCGAGTACGAACTGCTCTCGGCCGGGCACCTGCCGGGCATGCAGCGGCTGGCCGGCGAGGGGCGCTGGGAGATCAAGGAGGCCGAGGGCCCGCTGCTCGGGATCTACGACGGCGCCAAGTTCGACGGCGTGCGCGGCCGGCTGAACCGGGGCGACGTGCTGATGCTGTGCACCGACGGCATGGTCGAGGAGCCCGGCCGGGACCTCGCCGAGGGCATGGACCGGCTGATGGGGGAGGCCGACCGGCTGGTCCCCGGCGGCGCCCCCGGCAGCGGTGCGGGCGCGGCGGGCGCGCTGATCGAGACGGTCGCCCGGGACATCAACGACGACCGGGCCGTACTGCTGCTCTGGCGCGACTGAGGCGGCTGTCCGCGTCATGTGCCACCGGCAGGGCCGTCGTGTCAAGCCTGGCAGCTGATCTTCGGCCATATCGGACGGCCCGTCGGCTGAGCGGATCCGCGACCTCCGCTCCACGTCCCCGGGCGTTTCCCGGCCGCTCAGCAGCGCCCCGCCGACGATTCGTCAGAACGGCTCCGCTATCGTCCCGGTCGGCGGAAACTCGTCCCGCAGCGCAGGATGTCGACGTCGGGCCGACTGTCAGACCTTTACGCAATCGGCACGGTCGACCACACTGAGTCCGGGCGGGACTGTTCAGGATTCGGGGGATGGGGGGCGACACGTGCGGCACACCAGACAGCGGGCCGGTGCGCGTTCCTCGGCCGGCGCTGTGCCGGACGGTCCGCGATTCCGCCTCGGGACCGTCGGACAGGCCGGGGTCCGGCTTCGCAGGTGCCGCCGGGCGGCGGCGCCACGCTATGAAACGAGGAAGTGAGTCCGGGTGGCACTCTCCGTCTCCGCGCTGGTCCTGTTCGCGATCCTGTGCATCATCTTCATCCGGAACAAGCAGCTGAAGATCCCGCACGCGATCGTCGCCGCCCTGTTCGGCTTCATGCTGCACGAGACCACGATGGCGACCTCCATCAACTCCCTGCTGGCCAACCTGGCGCACAGCATCTCCAGCATCACGGGGGGCTGACCCGGCAGGGCCGGACGGATCCCTCGCGCCCCGGAGGCGAGTGGGCGAGCAGCAGCTACCGGCCGGCCCTCCGGGCCTCCCGCCAGCGGGCGAACAGTCCCCGGGGGCGCGTCGCCGCCGGGGTCGGGGCACGCGCCGGCACGGGTGCCGGGGCGCCCGTCGGCGCGGCCGGGGCCGGTGCCGCCCGCTCCGCCGTCAGCAGCACGAACAGCCGCGCCCAGCACAGCCGTTCGCCGCGCGGCCAGTCCAGCGCGCGCAGCGCCGCGGAGGCCGCCTCCGACACCTCGCCGCCCACCCGGACCTCGGCGACGTCGTCGCCCGCCTTCCCGCCCAGGAAGAGCTTCACCCCGACCGGTCCCGGCCCGGTCAGCTCCCGCTCCAGGGCCGGCGCCAGCGCGGGCAGCACCCGGTGCTCGGCAAGCCAGGCCGCCAGGTGCTCGTTGCCGAAGCCGAACACCGCCGCCGGCCCCTGCACCGCCCGCCAGCCCGGGAGTTCGGGCAGGTTCGGGCGGTCGGCGTGGATCCCGCGCCCGTCGGCCAGCTCGACCAGCACCGAGGCGGTGGTGGTCGCCCACATCTTCACCGCGTTGGCGAGCTTCTCCTCCTCGGTCTTGCCGAGGCCGGGTGCGCAGTCCCACACCACCGGGGCGTCCGCCCGGCCCAGGTGGAGCACGAAGCCGAGGTCCACGTGCCCGGCGCCGCCGTCCTCCCCGGGGTGCTCGCGCACCGCCACCGCGGTGGTCCCGGGGCCGCGTACCACCTCGCCGTCCGGGTGGAAGTCCTGGCCCAGTCGTGCCATCTCCCGGACCACACAGCGCTGTATGACCGCCAGTCGCTCCTGCGGACCCACGGGACTCCTCCACTCCGGGAGCGCGGCGCCACGGGTCGCGCTCGAACTGCGCTCGAACGCCGCCGAGGCTATCGGCCCGACCGCCGTGCGGGAAACCGTGCGGACGCCTTCTCCCTGCGGTCGCGGAATTGTCCGGAATGCCCCACTTTGGGGAGCGGAACCCGACAGCCGCCCGCCTGGAGAGCCCGCATGGCCCGCACCGCCCCGACGCCCCCCGTGCCCCACCCGGCCGCCCTGGCGGACCTGCTCGCGGGCCCGGACGGCTCCGGCCTGGTCGCCGAGGTGGAGGCCTACCTCGCCTCGCTGCCCGCCCCCGCGCGCACCCCCGGACCGTACGTCTGCCGCTACGGGAGCGTCCTGCGCCCCTGGCACGCCGGCCACCCGGAGCCCCGGGCCACCCTGCTCGACCGGGCGCTGCGCCGCCCCGCCCGGCCCGTCCCGGTCACCGCCGCCGACCACCTGCGGCTCGCCTCCCGCTACATCGGCGTCCACGGCTGGCTGCAGGGCGCGATGTGGGACGCCACCGGGCGGGTCTGCCTGCTCGGCGCCCAGGCCGCCGTCCTGGCGTACGGCTACGGCACCCCGGCGACCGTGCGGGCCGGCCGGGTCCAGCTGATGGAGGTGCTGCACGCCACCGGCCGCCCGGCGCGCTCCCCGGACGAGTACAACGACCGCCCCGCCACCCGGGAGGGCGACGTCCACCTGCTGCTCGACCGGGCCGCCGCCCGGGCCGCCCGGCTGGGGCTCTGAGGCGCCGCACGGGCCCGGGAACGCCGACGGCCCCCGGGGGGGGGGGGGCCCCCCCCCGGGCCCCCCCCGAGGGCGGCGGGCCCCGCCCGCACAAGCCCCCAGAGGTAGTGCGCGCGGCGGGCACACTCGGAACACCCCCCCGC
>NZ_JBHYGR010000034.1:10477-12714 GCF_042738155.1 Kitasatospora sp. NPDC059088
TCTTCTTTCTTACCTTGTTTTTGTTTTGGTGGGGGGGTGTTGTTTGTGTTTTCTTCTCTCTCGTGCGGGTTGTGGGGGTCCCCCCGGGGCCCGGGCCGGAAGAGCGGGTGACGAGAATCGAACTCGCGTGACTAGTTTGGAAGACTAGGGCTCTACCATTGAGCTACACCCGCGCGAAGCCGCCGACCGTTCCCGGTCGGAAGTTCGGGGGACAGCGTACCCGCTCCGGTCCCTTCCGTGCACACCGCACTCCGCGCGCACCCCCTTCCGCGATGCTCCCGCCGTGCCCCGAATAAGTCGACGAGCCGTACAGGCCCGGCGTGTACGCTTCCTCTCGGCACCACGGGGTGTGGCGCAGTTTGGTAGCGCGTCCGCTTTGGGAGCGGAAGGCCGTCGGTTCGAATCCGGTCACCCCGACAGTGCGGCAGGGTCTCGCCCACCGGGGCGGGGCCCTGTTCTGTTCGGGCGGTACGGTGGCGCCTGGCGTCCGCCTTTCGTGGTACCGGTAGGATGGGGCGCTGGCGGTAGTCCCTGTGGCGTCAACCCAGGTCAACCGCCCGAGGGCGAGGAGTCAAGCTCACCGTCCACCCACACGGGAGATGCAGCTCCAACCGCCCATCGCCCGTCTCGTCCGACCCACCCGTACCGGCTCCGGCCGGGCGTGCGGGCCGGGCGGAGACAACCTGACCGCAAGCCCCTAGGAGACCTAACCGTGAAGAGCGCCGTCGAGACTCTGAACCCGACCCGGGTTCGACTCACCGTCGAGGTGCCCTTCGAGGAGCTCAAGCCCAGCCTCGACGCGGCGTACAAGAAGATCAACCAGCAGGTCACGGTTCCGGGCTTCCGCAAGGGCAAGATCCCGGCTCGCGTCATCGACCAGCGCTTCGGCCGCGGTGCCGTGCTGGAGGAGGCCGTCAACGACGCCCTGCCGCGCTTCTACACGCAGGCCGTCGACGAGGGCAAGATCGAGGTCCTCGGCCAGCCCGACATCACCAACATCGAGGGTGTCGAGAAGATCGCCGACGGTGGTGACCTCAAGTTCACCGCCGAGGTGGACATCCGCCCGGAGATCACCCTGCCGGAGTTCTCCTCCATCGAGGTGACCGTCGACCCGATCGTCGTCTCCGACGAGGACATCGAGAAGTCCCTCGAGCAGCTGCGCGAGCGCTTCTCCTCGGTCAAGGACGTCGAGCGCGCCGCCGCCGAGGGCGACATCGTGGTCGTCGACCTGATCGCCAAGGTCGACGGCGAGGTGCCGGACGACGGCACCGCCACGGGCGTCAGCTACGAGATCGGCTCGGGCCGCCTCATCGACGGCATCGACGAGGCCGTGCTCGGCCTGTCGGCCGGCGCGGAGAAGACCTTCGAGACCGAGCTCAAGGGTGGCACCCAGGCCGGCAAGACCTCCGAGGTCACCGTCACCGTCACGGCCGTCCAGGAGAAGGAGCTGCCGGAGCTGGACGACGAGTTCGCCCAGCTGGCCAGCGAGTTCGACAGCCTGGAGGACCTGCGTGCCGACTCCCGCAAGCGCCTGGAGCGCATGAAGGAGTACGACCAGGCCACCCAGGCCCAGGAGAAGGTCCTCGACGCGCTGCTCACGCTGGTTGAGATCGAGTACCCCGAGAAGCTCCTGAAGGACGAGATCGAGACCCGCAAGCACAACCTCGAGCACCACCAGCTCGAGCCGATGGGTCTGAACATCGACACCTACCTGGAGACCCAGGGCAAGTCCCGCGAGGAGTGGGAGGCGGAGATCGAGGAGCAGGCGAAGAAGGGCATCAAGACCCAGTTCGTCCTGGACCAGATCGTCGCCAACGAGGAGCTGGGGGTCAACCAGGAGGAGCTCACCGAGCACCTCATCCGCCGTGCGGCCGGCTCCGGCCTCACCCCGGACCAGTTCGCCCAGCAGGTCGTCCAGGGCGGTCAGGTTCCGCTGCTGGTCGGCGAGGTCGCCCGCGGCAAGGCGCTGGCCACCGTGGTCGAGGCCGCCAAGGTCGTCGACACCGAGGGCAACGAGATCAACTTCGACGACGAGGACGAGACGGCCGAGACCGTCGAGGCCGCCGCCGAGGAGAAGACCGAGGAGAGCACCGAGGCCTGAGTGCCCCGGTAGCCCCCTGAGGCGCTGCAACGGGGCCGGGGGGGCCCCCGCCGGGGGGGGGCGCGGGGGGGCCCCCCCCCCCCCCCGCGGGGCCCCGGCCCGCCGGCGGACAGGGACACAGCTCTGTGGGGGATTT
>NZ_JBHYGR010000034.1:12724-29952 GCF_042738155.1 Kitasatospora sp. NPDC059088
GGGGCCGCCCCGCCGCGTGACCCCCCCGTGTGGCCCCCCGCGGCGTGCTCCCCCCGCCCCCCCCCGGGGGGCCCGCCCCGGCCCCCCGCCCCCCCCCCGGCCCCCGGGCCCCGTCGTCGTCCCACCGCGCACCCGGGTGCCCCCGCGACCCTGCGCTCACAGCGAACAGTTCTGCGTGAGGGATTCTGCGGCCGGGCCTGCGCGTTAGGGTCCTTGGACAGCAACAATCACGACGTGATACCCGGAAGCTGTGCGACACCGTGACGGCCGCCCGGCGACCGTCCACATCGACTGAGCAGGTGGCTAAGTGACGTTCCCGCAGATGCAGATGGGCCCGATGGCGCCGCACGCCGCCTCTGGTGACGTGCTCGGCGGCCTGGGTGACCAGGTCTACAACCGGCTGCTCAACGAGCGGATCATCTTCCTCGGCCAGCAGGTCGACGACGACATCGCCAACAAGATCACCGCGCAGCTGCTACTGCTGGCCGCGGACCCCGAGAAGGACATCTTCCTCTACATCAACTCCCCGGGCGGCTCGATCTCGGCGGGCATGGCGATCTACGACACCATGCAGTACATCAAGAACGACGTCGTCACCATCGCCATGGGCATGGCCGCCTCGATGGGTCAGTTCCTGCTGACCGCCGGCGCCAAGGGCAAGCGCTTCTCGCTGCCGAACGCCAACATCCTGATGCACCAGCCCTCCGCGGGCCTCGGCGGCTCCGCCACGGACATCCGCATCCAGGCCGAGCAGCTGCTCCGCACCAAGAAGCGGATGTCCGAGCTGATCGCCTTCCACAGCGGCCAGTCCTTCGAGCAGATCACCCGGGACTCCGACCGCGACCGCTGGTTCACCCCGGAGGAGGCCCTGGAGTACGGCCTCATCGACGCGATCATGCACAGCGCCGCGGACGTCCCCGGCGGCGGCGGCACGGGCGCCTGAGCCTCGGCCCGGCCCACGAGACCACAGCCACAACGCCCCGGAGGACAAGAACCCCCATGAACATCCCCAGCCTGTCGGCCGCCAAGGCCCGCGTCGAGGACATGCGCGCCGAGGGTCGCTACATCGTCCCGCGCTTCGTCGAGCGCACCACGCAGGGCATCCGCGAGTACGACCCGTACGCCAAGCTGTTCGAGGAGCGCATCATCTTCCTCGGCTCGCAGGTCGACGACGTCTCGGCGAACGACATCATGGCGCAGCTGCTGTGCCTGGAGTCGATGGACCCGGACCGCGAGATCCAGATGTACATCAACTCGCCCGGCGGCTCGTTCACGGCCCTGACGGCCATCTACGACACCATGCAGTACGTCAAGCCGGACATCACCACGGTCTGCATGGGCCAGGCGGCCTCCGCCGCGGCCGTGCTGCTCGCCGCCGGCACCCCCGGCAAGCGGATGGCGCTGCCGAACGCCCGCATCCTGATCCACCAGCCGTACACCGAGACCGGCCGCGGCCAGGTGTCCGACCTGGAGATCCAGGCCAAGGAGATCTTCCGGATGCGCGAGCAGCTGGAGCAGATGCTCTCCAAGCACTCCAACAAGCCGGTGGAGCAGGTGCGCGAGGACATCGAGCGCGACAAGATCCTGACCGCCGAGGAGGCCCTGGAGTACGGCCTGGTGGACCAGATCATCTCGACCCGCAAGACCTCGCTGACCTCCTGAGGCCGGTTCCGTCGGGGGGCGCTGTCACGGCATCTGTTCGGTATCAATTCGCCCAGGGCGTAGGGCAGACCCGGCGAAGAGGACGGAATCACGGGCCCGGCAGAGTACCGTCGGATAGCGAGACCGAGCGCCGTCGGCGCGGACGGTCCACAGCACCAGGCCCCGGAACCCCCGCGGGGCCCCTGGCGAAGGGGAAGCACCTCGTGGCACGCATCGGAGACGGTGGCGACCTGCTCAAGTGCTCGTTCTGCGGCAAGTCGCAGAAGCAGGTGAAGAAGCTGATCGCCGGCCCAGGCGTGTACATCTGCGACGAGTGCATCGACCTGTGCAACGAGATCATCGAGGAGGAACTCGCCGAGACCTCCGAGGTCCGCTTCGAGGAGCTCCCGAAGCCGCGTGAGATCTACGAGTTCCTGGACCAGTACGTGGTCGGCCAGGACCTCGCCAAGAAGGCGCTGTCGGTCGCGGTCTACAACCACTACAAGCGGGTCCAGGCGGGCGAGGCCGGCCGTAGCGGCGGCAACGGCCGCGAGGACGCGATCGAGCTGGCCAAGTCGAACATCCTGCTGCTGGGCCCCACCGGCTCCGGCAAGACCCTGCTGGCGCAGACCCTGGCCCGGATGCTGAACGTCCCCTTCGCGATCGCGGACGCCACCGCGCTGACCGAGGCCGGCTACGTCGGCGAGGACGTCGAGAACATCCTGCTCAAGCTGATCCAGGCGGCCGACTACGACGTCAAGAAGGCCGAGACCGGGATCATCTACATCGACGAGATCGACAAGGTCGCGCGCAAGAGCGAGAACCCGTCGATCACCCGCGACGTCTCCGGCGAGGGCGTGCAGCAGGCGCTGTTGAAGATCCTGGAGGGCACCACCGCCTCGGTGCCGCCGCAGGGCGGGCGCAAGCACCCGCACCAGGAGTTCATCCAGATCGACACCACCAACGTGCTGTTCATCGTCGGCGGTGCCTTCGCCGGCCTGGAGCGGATCATCGAGGGCCGCGCGGGTGCCAAGGGCATCGGCTTCGGCGCCAACATCCGCTCCAAGCGCGAGTCGGACGCCAGCGACCACTTCCGCCAGGTGATGCCCGAGGACCTGGTGAAGTTCGGCATGATCCCCGAGTTCATCGGCCGTCTGCCGGTGATCACCAGCGTGCACAACCTGGACCGCGAGGCGCTGCTGCAGATCCTCACCGAGCCGAAGAACGCGCTGGTCAAGCAGTACCGCAAGCTCTTCGAACTGGACGGCGTGGAGCTGGAGTTCTCCCGGGACGCGCTGGAGGCGATCGCCGACCAGGCGATCCTGCGCGGCACCGGCGCGCGCGGTCTGCGGGCCATCATGGAGGAGGTGCTGATGTCCGTGATGTACGAGGTCCCCTCGCGTCAGGACGTCGCCCGCGTGGTGGTCACCGGGGACGTCGTCTCCAAGCACGCCATCCCCACCCTCGTCCCGCGCGACATGATCAAGCGCGAGCGCCGCGACAAGAGCGCCTGAGTCCGGGCCGAGGGCCGGCGGCCGGCGGGCGCGAAGGGGGCCCGCCCCAGGGTCGTATACACAACAGACGCGGCCCGCCAAAAATCCCACCCCGCCGCCCCCCACATCCCCCCCCCGCCCCCCGCCCCGCGCCCACCCGCCCGCGCCCCGCTACCGGCCCCCCCCCCCAAACCGCGGGCGGGGCCCCTTCGTCACCGCAGGCCCGGGCGGGCCTACTTGGGCACCTCGGCGACCGCGCGCAGGTCGCGGGTGTCGGCGGCGAGCTTGTCGATGTCGGGCTGGGTGCCGTCGTCGGAGCCCTTGAGCACCATGACGACGGTGCTCTTGTCGGCCCAGGCGCAGAGGGCCAGCTTGCTCTCGCCGCTCTGCGAGGTGGCGCACTCCATCTGGCCGCCCTTGGGGCCCGGGTCCACCGCGTGCCGGCCGCTGATCGTGCCGCCCGCGCCGGAGAAGCCGGCGAACATCTGGTCCAGCTCCTGCTTGGGCAGCAGCACCTTGCCGTAGACGCCGACCGCGATCAGCTGCGGGGTGGAGTCCGCGTCCTGGTAGACCCCGGCGACGCCGGTGGGCTTCCAATTGCCGTCGCCCTGGCCGATCTTGGAGGTCAGCTCGTCCTGCAGCTTCCCGGTCACCGCCGGGTCGTCGTTGGCCTTGAGGTCCTTGAAGGTCGCCGGCATCACGAGCTTCTCGGTGCCGGTGCCGCTGGTCACGTTCCAGGCGAGGTACCCGAACACGCCGATCAGGACGACCAGGACGGCGCCGACGGTGCCGAGCACGATCCACAGCGTGCGGCGCGACTTGCGCGGCGGCACCGGCGCGTACCCGCCGTAACCGGGGTAGGCCCCGGGCGCGCCCTCCGGGGTGCCCGGGTAGCCCGGGTAGCCGCCGGCCTCCGGCCCGCCGGGTGCGGGGTAGCCGGGCGGCGGGGCCTGCGGCGGGACACCGCCGTAGCCGGGGGCGGCCGGCGGCGGGGTCGCCGGGTACCCGGGCTGCGGCGGGGGCCCGTACGGGTTCTGGTCGGACATGCGGGACCCTTTCTGGGACGTCGCGCGTGGAGACCGCCGGGGGTACCGGCGGAGTGGTGCTGCCGCGGGGGCGGCCGGGCGGGGCCGCGGGTCAGCGGGCCACCTTCATGGCGTCGCGGACGGTGCGGGTCTTCTCCGCGGCCTGGTCGGGGGTGAGGCCCGAGTCGCTGCCGCCCGTGCTGCCGGTGGTGCCCAGGCTGAGGTGGCTGAACGTGACCCGGCCGTAGGTGGACTTGTCCGCCCAGACGCAGACCGTCGGGCCGGGCTTGCCGATGATGCTGGCGACGCCGCAGCTGAGCTTGCCGTCGGAGGCGTGGCCGTCCTTGGCGGGGAAGTCGGTCATCGGGGTGGACCAGGTCAGGCCGCCGCTGTCCTTCTTGGAGTCGGCGATGATCTGCGCGGGGTCGTTGAGGGAGCCGTAGATGCCGACGACCGACAGCGAGTCCATGTTCTTGACGTCGGCGCCCTTGCTGTAGCTGGCCACCAGCGCGTGCAGGTCGGTGCCGACCTTCGCGACCTCGGGCTTGCTCATGTCGGCGGCCTCCTCCTTCGCCGACTTCTGGACGTAGCCGTCGAGCAGCGTCTGCGGCGCGCTGAGCTTGTAGCGGCCGCCCGAGTCGCTGCCGGCGCCGAGGAACTTCCAGGCGGCGAAGCCGCCGCCGCCGAGCACCAGGGCGCCGACGACGAGGCCGACCACCAGGCCGCCCTTGCCCTTGCGCGGCGGTGCCGGGTAGCCCGGCTGGCCGTACGGGCCCTGCGGGGGCACGCCGTACTGCGGTTGCGGGGCGCCGTAGGGCTGCTGCGGCGGGTACCCGTACTGGGGCTGCGGGGCGCCGTAGGGCTGCTGCGGCGGCGGTGCGCCGTAGGGCTGGCCGCCGTAGGGCTGGCCCTGTGGCGGCGGATACTGCTGTCCCTGTCCCTGGCCGTACATGTGTCCTCGTGCTCCCCCGCCGCACTCGCGGCCGATCTTCGTATGGGTATGTCCGTGCACGCCCGGTCACCCGGACGAGTGCCCGGGCACGCTACCGCACGGCACCGGCGGCGGGAGCGCCCGGACCGGCCGAGTCCGCGGACCGAAAGCGGTTCGTAACCAGCGCCCACGGTTACGTAAACTGTGCGTCGTGACCGACACGACGAACCAGCGCCCCGTGAGCACCACCGGGGACGATGCGGCAACCCTCCCGACGACCTACACCCCCGCGGACGTAGAGGGCGAGCTGTACGAGCGCTGGGTGGACCGTGGCTACTTCACCGCGGACGCGAAGAGCGACAAGCCCGCGTACACGATCGTCATCCCCCCGCCGAACGTCACCGGCGTCCTGCACCTCGGTCACGCCTTCCAGCACACGCTGATGGACGCGCTGACCCGCCGCAAGCGCATGCAGGGCTTCGAGACGCTCTGGCTGCCCGGCATGGACCACGCGGGCATCGCGACCCAGAACAAGGTCGAGCAGCAGCTCGCCGAGGCCGGTCTCTCCCGCCACGACCTGGGCCGCGAGGCCTTCGTGGAGAAGGTCTGGGAGTGGAAGCAGAGCTACGGCGGCCGCATCCTCGGCCAGATGCGCCGCCTCGGCGACGGCGTGGACTGGTCGCGCGAGCGCTTCACCATGGACGAGGGCCTGTCCCAGGCCGTCCAGACCATCTTCAAGCGCCTGTTCGACGACGGCCTGATCTACCGCGCCGAGCGCATCATCAACTGGTGCCCGCGCTGCCTCACCGCGCTGTCCGACATCGAGGTGGAGCACGAGGACACGCCGGGCGAGCTGGTCTCGATCCGCTACGGCGACGGTGACGACTCGATCGTCGTCGCCACCACCCGGGCCGAGACGATGCTGGGCGACACCGCGGTGGCCGTCCACCCGGACGACGAGCGCTACCGGCACCTGGTCGGCCGGACCATCAAGCTGCCGCTGACCGACCGGGAGATCCCGGTCGTCGCCGACGAGCACGTCGACCCGGAGTTCGGCACCGGCGCCGTCAAGGTGACGCCCGCGCACGACCCGAACGACTTCGCCATCGGCCAGCGCCACGGCCTGCCGAACCTGACGGTGATGGACGAGCGCGGTGCGATCACCGTGCACGGCCCCTTCCTCGGCCTGGACCGGATGGAGGCCCGTTCGGCCGTCGTCGGCGCGCTGCGCGAGCAGGGCCGGATCGTCGCCGAGAAGCGCCCGTACATGCACGCCGTCGGCCACTGCTCGCGCTGCCACACCGTGGTCGAGCCGCGGCTGTCGCTGCAGTGGTGGGTCAAGGTCGAGCCGCTGGCCAAGGCCGCCGGCGACGCCGTCCGCGACGGCAAGGTGGAGATCCACCCGAAGGAGCTGGAGCGCCGCTACTTCGACTGGGTCGACAACATGTACGACTGGTGCATCTCGCGCCAGCTCTGGTGGGGCCACCGGATCCCGGTCTGGTACGGCCCCGAGGGCGAGGTCGTCTGCGTCGGACCGGACGAGCAGCCGCCGACCGGCGAGGGCTGGGTCCAGGACCCGGACGTCCTGGACACCTGGTTCTCCTCCGGCCTGTGGCCGTTCTCCACGCTGGGCTGGCCGGAGAAGACCGCCGACCTGGAGAAGTTCTACCCGACCGACGTCCTGCTGACGGGCCACGACATCATCTTCTTCTGGGTCGCCCGGATGATGATGTTCGGCCTGTACGCGATGGACGGCGAGGCGCCGTTCAAGACCGTCGCGCTGACCGGCCTGGTCCGCGACGAGTTCGGCAAGAAGATGTCGAAGTCCTCCGGCACCGCGGTGGACCCGCTGGACTGGATGGACGCCTACGGCGCCGACGCCGTCCGCTTCACCCTGGCCGGCGGCGCCAACCCGGGCGCCGACGTGCCGATCGGCGAGGACTGGGTCAAGGGCTCGCGCAACTTCTGCAACAAGATCTGGAACGCGACCCGCTTCGCGCTGATGAACGGCGCCACCACCGAGGGCCCGCTGCCGGCGCCCGAGGAGATGACCGCGGTCGACCGCTGGATCCTGTCGCGGCTGAACGCCACCGTCGCCAAGGTGGACGGGCTGTACGAGGACTACCAGTTCGCCAAGCTCTCGGACGCGCTGTACCACTTCGCCTGGGACGAGGTCTTCGACTGGTACGTGGAGCTCTCCAAGACCACCCTGGCCAAGGGCGGCCCGCAGGCCGACGCCTCGCGCCGGGTCCTGGGCGAGGTCCTGGACGTCACCCTGCGGCTGCTGCACCCGGTCGTCCCGTTCGTCACCGAGGCGCTGTGGACCACCCTCACCGGCGCCGAGTCGCTGGTCGTCGCCGAGTGGCCGAAGGACAGCGGCTACCGCGACGCGGCCGCCGAGTCGGAGGTCGCCACGCTGCAGCAGGTGGTCACCGAGGTCCGCCGGTTCCGCTCGGACCAGGGCCTGCAGCCCGCGCAGCGCGTCCCGGCCCAGCTGGAGCTGGCCGGCACCGTGCTGGCCGTCCACGAGGACGCGATCCGCTCGCTGCTGCGGCTGACCGTCCCCGAGGAGGGCTTCGCGGCCACCGCCTCGCTGCCGGTGGCCGGTGCCACCGTCGCGCTGGACCTCTCCGGCACCATCGACGTCGCGGCGGAGCGCAAGCGCCTCGCCAAGGACCTCGCGGCCGCCGAGAAGGAGAAGACCCAGACCACCGCCAAGCTCGGCAACGAGGCCTTCCTGGCCAAGGCGCCGGACGAGGTGGTCGCCAAGATCCGGGGCCGTCAGGAGGCCGCCGAGGCCGACATCGCCCGGATCACCGCCCAGCTCGCGGCGCTGCCGCAGGGCTGAGCCCGCACCGCCCCTGGGGGCCGCATCCCGCGACGCGCGGGGTGCGGCCCCTCGGCGTTCTCCGGCGTGCCCGATTCTCGGCGTGCTCCTTCCGGCGTGCTCCTTCCGGCGTGCTCCTTCGGGCGCGCTGGTTGCGGCGCGTTCGTTTGCGGCGCGCCGTTTTCGGCGGGCCCGGCGGGACGGTCACTACGCCTAATAGAGCAGCAACATTGCTCCCTTCCGGCGAATATTCATCCTGGACCGGGTGAGGTCCTATTCCGAGCGAATTGATTCCGGTCTTGCCCGCGCGCGTTCGCGGAAGTTTTCAGGTCGGATGTGTACGGTGTGCTCGGAGTTTCCGAAGGTGTTTCTGCTGAGCGTTCCTGCTGAGCGACGGACGGGAGGCATGGCGTGGTGGTGACCGAGGAGTTGGCCCAGGAACTGCCTGCCGAGGCGGTCGAGGAGGCCAAGGCCAGGGCGGCGACCCTGCTGCTCGCCTTCCGCCACGGCAACCAGCTCGCGTTCGACCACGAGTTGGACCTGCTGCTGGCGGAGAACGCCGAGCGGGAGGTGACCGCCCTGCTCACCTGGATCGCCGCCGAGGCCGTCCGCAAGGCGTACGCCCCCGAGGTCGGCGACCGGGTGCTGCGGGCGATGGCCCGCCGGGCCCCTCTGGACGGCGGCGCCGTCCAGGTGGACGAGGAGAGCGCGAACGCCGCCCAGCTGATCGAGGCGGTCGCGGACGGCCGGGTGGCCGAGGTTCGCGGCCTGGTCGCGGCGACGGCGGACACCACCTTCCTGCTCGGCGGTCTGCTGCAGGGCGTCGCGATGATGCTGCCGCTGCTGCCCGAGGGTGAACTGGCCGAGATCACGGCCGAGTTGCGCCGCCGGCACGGCGGCTGCGCGCACGTCCCGGAGGCCCGGGCCGGGGTCTGACCCCGGCCCGGGGGCGGCTCACGGCATGGCGTGCAGGTGGGCGCCGATGGTGGCGGAGACTGGATTGCCCGCCCTGGCGTCCCAGTTGGTCGACCAGGTCATCGCCCCGCCGATGCCGGGCCAGGCGGTGTCCGGCCGGTAGCTGCCGCAGCCGGTGCCGGAGGCCAGGCAGTCCAGCGCCTTGTTCACCGTGCCGGGGTCGGTGTAGCCGCCGCCGGCGGCGCTGGTGGAGGCCGGCACCCCGAGCCCGACCTGGTCGGGCCGCAGTCCGCCCTTGAGCTGGATGCAGGCCAGGGCGGTGAGGAAGTCCTCGGTGCCCTGGGAGTAGACGTTGCCGTCGCAGCCGTTCATCGCACCGGAGTTGTAGTACTGCATGTTGACGATGGTGAGGACGTCCTTCACGTTCAGCGCCAGCTTGAAGTACTCCATCCCGGTCGACTGCATGTCGATGGTCTGCGGCGCCATGGTGAGGACGAACCCGCTGCCCGCCCGCGCCGCCAGGGAGTGCAGCGCCTGGCCCATGTAGGTGGAGTCGATGCCGTTCTCCAGGTCGATGTCGATCCCGTCGAAGCCGTAGTTCTGCAGCAGGGCCCAGGCGGTGTCGGCGAAGGTCGCGGCGGAGGCGGAGTCGCCCACCCAGACCGTGCCGTTCTGGCCGCCGACGGAGAGCACCACCCGCTTCCCGGCCGCCCGCTTGGCCGCGATGTCGGCCTTGAACTGGGCGTCGGTGTAGCCGCCGAGCTTGGTGGACAGGGCCGGGTCCAGGGCGAAGCCCAGGCCGCCGCGGGTGGCGGTGGCGTCGGCGAAGGCGACCGCGATGATGTCGTAGGCGGCCGGGACGTCGCTGATCCGCTGCACCGTGGCGCCGTTGTCGAAGTTCTGCCAGTACCCGGTGAGGACGTGCTTGGGCAGGCCGGGCGGCCTGGTCGGGGTGGACGTGCCGGTGGGGGTGGGCGTGCCGGTGCCCGTGCCGGTGGCCGTCGGGCTCGGTGAGGCGGTGCCGGTGGCGGTCGCCGTGGCCGTCGGGCTGGGGGAGGGCTGCGGCCCGCCGGGTCCGAGCAGGGTGACGTCGTCGGCGAGGAAGGCCGGCTGGGCGTACCAGCCGTGCAGGTAGACGGTGACGCTGGTGGTGCCCGGGCCGGTGGTGAAGCTCGTGCTCAGCCGGCTCCAGCCGGTGCCGCCGGGGGTCCAGGTGCTCGGATCGCCGCCGCCGGTGCCGCGGGCGCCCAGGTAGACGTACGAGCCCTGGACCCAGGAGCTCAGGGTGTACGAGGAGGAGGGCTTCACCGACACGGTCTGGGTGCACTCGCCGGTGTCCGAGCCGGCGGGGGTGGACTGCAGGGCGTACCGGCCGGAGTGGGCGCCGGCGCTCTGGACCGTGCCGTTGGAGCAGGTCCAGCCGGAGAGGTCGCCGGTCTCGAAGCCGCCGTTGGTGATCAGGTCGGTGTCGGCGGCGTGTGCGCCGGTGCCGTCGGCCAGGACGAGCCCGCCGAGGCCGAGGACGAGGGCGCAGGTGCCGGCGAGCAGCGGGTGGAGGGCGCGCGGGCGCCGGTGTCGGGCAGGTGGCATGACTCCATCTCCAGTGGGGGAGGCCCGGCGGCGCTGGGTGGGGTCAGTGCCGTCCGGGGTGTCGATGGTGCGCGTGCGGGAGCTACCGACAACTCAAGTCCCGGTCGGGAACGGAGACTTGCCTCACAAGGTGGAGTAGACCAATCCGGCTGTCAAGAGGCCCTACGCGGCCAGCGGGGCGTCCTGGGCGGCGTCGCTCCCGGCGGTCCCGGTGCTCCCGGCGGGTCCGGCCAGGGCGGCGGTCAGCGTGGCGATCCGGGCCGAGGCGCGGCCGTCGCCGTACGGGCTCGGGGTGGCGGCCAGTCGGGCCAGCCGCTCGGGGGTGTCGGACAGCCAGCCGCGGGCCAGCTCGCCGAGCTCCTCGCCGGGCCGCACCAGCGCGGCGAAGCCGGCGTCGACCGCCTCCGGGCGCTCGGTGGAGCGGCGCACCACCAGCAGCGGACGGCCGAGCACGGTGCACTCCTCCTGCACGCCGCCGGAGTCGGAGACCAGCAGCGCCGCGTGGCTCGCCAGGCCGAGGAAGTCGCCGTAGCCGACCGGCTCGGTGACGGCCAGGCGCTCCAGCAGGGCGTCCAGTGCGAAGCGCGCGACGGCGGCCCGGGTGCGCGGGTGCATCGGGAACAGCACCGGGGTGCCGGCCCGGGCGATCCGGTCCAGCTCGGCGAGTACGGCGCCGAGCGCCTCGGCGGTGTCGGTGTTCTCCGGGCGGTGCACGGTGGCCAGCACGTACCCGTCCGGGCGCAGCCCGTGCGCGGCGAGCAGCGCGGCGCGGGTGGCGGCGTCGGGCAGCTGACGGCGGACCACCTCGACCACGGTGTTGCCGGTGAGTTCGATCCGCCCCCGGTCGAGGGACTCGGCGCGCAGGTTGGCGACGTTGTCCTCGGTGGCGGCGCAGAGCAGGTCGGAGACGTGGTCGACCATCACCCGGTTGTGCTCCTCGGGCATCGCCCGGTCGTAGCTGCGCAGCCCGGCCTCGACGTGCACCAGCGGGATCTCCCGGGCGTTGGCGGCCAGCGCTCCGGCGAGGGTGGCGTTGGTGTCGCCCTGGACGACGACGGCGGCGGGGCGGTCCTCGGCGAAGGCGGCGTCCAGCTGGCCGAGGGACTGGGCGATCTGGCCGGCCCGGGGGCGGCCGCCGACGCCGGTGAGCAGCTCGGGCTCCGGCAGGTCGAGGTCGCGCAGGAAGCGGCCGGACATCGCCTCGTCCCAGTGCTGGCCGGTGTGCACCAGCCGGGTGGCGTCGCCGAGTTCGTGGATCAGCGGGGCGAGCTTGACCAGCTCGGGGCGGGTGCCGAGGACGACGGCGACGCTGTTCGGGGGCAGGCACGTGCTCATGCGGGGGCTCCGGGAGGACGACGCGGGGTGGGGGAGTGGGGGCTCAGGACTCGAGCGCGGTGGGGGCGCCGACGGCGACCTTCTCGGCGTTGCGCCGGGTCTTGGCCCAGCCGTTGCGGCCGAGCAGCAGTCGGACGGCGGCCCGGGCGGCGACCACGAAGAGGTGGTAGGCGTACAGCCACACCAGGACGCCCCAGAGCAGTCCGGTGAGCCAGCTGCGGTCCGGGTGGACGGCCCTGCGGTAGGCGAGGCCCCAGAACACCATCGGCAGGGTGGCGAGCACGAAGGCGAGCAGCATCCACGGGCCGAACCGGAGCTGGAAGTCGGCGGTCTCGGCGGGGAAGAGCACCAGCCCGGCGGTGGTGATGGCGAGCGAGAGCGGGAAGAGCAGCACCAGCAGGACGCAGACCACCGGCTGGAGGAAGGTGTAGAGCACCTCGGCCTTGCCGGAGGCCGGGTAGTGCGGGGAGCGCAGCACCCGGCCGGTGTAGCGCAGGCACTGCATGTTGCCCTGGGCCCAGCGGGTGCGTTGGGTGAGGAAGCGGCGCAGCGAGACCAGGCCCTCCTGGGAGACCTGGGCCTCGGTGACGTGGGTGAGCCGCCAGCCGGCCAGGCGCAGGTCGAGGCCGGACTCGTAGTCCTCCAGCAGGGCGCGCTCGGGCCAGGGGCGGCCGGCCCGGCCCTCCTCGGCGGTGAGCGAGTCGAGGGCGGTGAGCCGGACGAACTGGCCGTTGCCGCCGAGGCCGACGCTGCC
Source organism: Kitasatospora sp. NPDC059088 (assembly GCF_042738155.1). Classification (NCBI taxonomy): domain Bacteria; kingdom Bacillati; phylum Actinomycetota; class Actinomycetes; order Kitasatosporales; family Streptomycetaceae; genus Kitasatospora; species Kitasatospora sp. NPDC059088. The sequence continues at coordinate 25,236 of NZ_JBHYGR010000034.1, forward strand.
GGTGCGGCGGCGCAGCAGCTGCATGCCGGCGTTGTTGGCCTGGAACTCGACGTCCTGCATCCGGACCAGGGCGCGGGCGAGGGCGTTGGCGGTGCGGCCGCGGCCGGGCAGCGGGCGTTCGTCGTCGGCGTTGCGCATCCGGACGCCGATCTGGACGGCGCCGGTGTCGGGACGGCCGAGGGCCTTGGGGTTGCAGACCTGGCCGAGGGTGCCGGGGTCGAGCTGTCCGTCGGCGTCGACCACGCCGATGACCACCCGGGAGCGGTCGGTGGACTCGGGGAGCCAGGCGGAGATCTCGCGGTAGGCGGCGTTGAGCGCGGCGCCCTTGCCGATCCGGGCGTGCGGGCGGCGGCGCTGGACGAGGTGGATCCGCGGGTCGCGGGCCGCGGCGGCGAGGACGAGTTCGCGGGTGGCGTCCTCGCTGTCGTCGTCGATCACCCAGAGGTGGGCCTCGGGCGCGCTGGTCCGCAGGCCGTCCAGGGTCTGGGTGACCACGGCCTCCTCGTCGCGGCAGGGGATGACCAGGTGCCACTGGAGGGCGGCGGGGTCGCCGGGCGGGGCGGGGCGGCTGTGCCGGAAGGCGTGGCGGGAGCCGGCCCAGTACACGAGGAAGCGTCCGAAGACGAGGGCCATGTAGCCGACGAGGGCCAGGGAGATCAGTCCGGCGAACCAGACGACGGCGTCCTGGCGGAGCACGATCCAGTCGTGCAGGGCGTCGGGCATGGCGCAGTGCTCCTCGTGATCAAAGGCTGTCGGCTCCTGTGGGTTGCGAATCGATGCTCCATTGCCGTACAAACTCGCTGAATCGATAGTAAAGGGAGCAAACTCAAGAAGCCGGGCAAAGACGGGGCAAAGTGGCCGTTCTCACCCCGCGCCCACCCCGCCGCGATCCCGTCGGCGCCGTTCCCCTCGCCCTGTGAGGACGGGCCGCCGCCGCTCCGTAGACTGTGGACGTGAGCGACAAGGCCGACCCGAATCCGTACACCCTCCGCCCCTCCGACGACAGCACCGGCGACGCCCTGCGCGACGTCGAACTGGAGCTCTCCAAGCGCTGGCCGGAGAACAAACTGGAGCCCTCGCTCGACCGGATCGAGGCGCTGATGGACATCCTGGGCCAGCCCCAGGGGTCCTTCCCCTCCATCCACATCACCGGCACCAACGGCAAGACCTCCACCGCCCGGATGATCGAGCAGCTGCTCAACACCTTCGAACTGCGCACGGGCCGCTACACCAGCCCGCACGTGGAGAGTGTCACCGAGCGGATCACCCTGGACGGCGCCCCGATCAGCCCGGAGCGCTTCGTCGAGGTCTACCGCGACATCGAGCCCTACGTGCAGATGGTCGACGCCGCGCAGCCCGTCCCGATGTCCTTCTTCGAGGTGCTCACCGGCATGGCCTACGCGGCCTTCGCCGACGCCCCGGTGGACGTCGGGGTGGTCGAGGTCGGCATGGGCGGTTCCTGGGACGCCACCAACGTCATCGACTCCGCCGTCGCCGTGATCACCCCGATCGGGCTGGACCACACCGACAAGCTCGGCAACACCACCGGCGAGATCGCGGTCGAGAAGTCCGGGATCATCAAGTCCGGCGCCGTCGCCGTGGTCGCCCAGCAGCAGCTGGACGCCGCCCAGGTCATCCTGCGCCGGGCCGTCGAGGTGGACGCCACGGTCGCCCGCGAGGGCATGGAGTTCGGCGTGATCCGCCGTGAGCTCGCCGTCGGCGGCCAGCTGGTGACGCTGCGCGGGCTCGGCGGCGAGGAGTACGAGGACGTCTTCATCCCGCTGCACGGCGAGTACCAGGCGCACAACGCGGCGCTGGCGCTGGCCGCGGTCGAGGCCTTCTTCGGCGTCGGCGGCGCCCGCGGCGGCCAGCTGGACGTCGACAAGGTCCGCCAGGGCTTCTCCGGCGTCTCCTCGCCGGGCCGCCTGGAGATCGTCCGCCGCAGCCCCACGATCATCCTGGACGCCGCGCACAACCCGCACGGCGCCCGGGCCACCGTCGCCGCGATCAACGAGTCCTTCGGCTTCACCCGCCTGGTCGGCGTGATCGGCACCTCGGGGGACAAGGACGTGGCCGGCGTGCTGGAGGCCTTCGAGCCGATCCTGGCCGAGGTCGTCATCACCCAGAACTCCACCCACCGCGCCATGGACGTGGACGCCCTCGCGGCCCTGGCCGTCGAGATCTTCGGCGACGACCGCGTCCAGGTCGAGCCCCGCCTCGACGACGCCATCACCGCGGCCGTCACCCTGGCCGAGGAGGAGGGCGACCTCGGCGGCGCCGGGGTCCTGGTCACCGGTTCGGTCATCACGGTGGGCGAGGCCCGCCTGCTGCTCGGGAGGAAGTGACATGAGGACGCTCTGCTCCTCGACGCTGATCGGCGAGGCGCTGCTGGTGCTCTTCGCGGCGCTGGTCGCGATGCAGCTCTCCAGCGTCTCGACGGCCACCGTGTGGATCGTCAGCGGCATCGCGATGGCGCTCTGCATCGCGCTCTGCGGCATGATCAACCGCCCCGGCGCGGTGCAGATCGGCTGGGCGCTGCAGATCGGCCTGATCGCCAGCGGCTTCGTCCTGCCGACCATGTTCGGCCTCGGCGTGGTCTTCGCCGGCCTGTGGTGGTGCTCGGTGCACTACGGCCGCAAGGTCGACGAGTTCAAGGCCGCCCGCGCCGCCGCCACCGAGGCGCAGGCCCAGGCCGCCTGACCCCGGCCGGGTGGGCGCAACCGACCGGTCGTTCACGCAAGGTAACCTCTGCCCCGTACCGCACGTCGTACCAGATCACCAGGAGACGCACCGTGTCCCAGCGCACTCTCGTCCTGCTCAAGCCCGACGCCGTCCGCCGCGGCCTGGCGGGCGAGATCATCAGCCGCATCGAGCGCAAGGCCGGCTGGCAGCTGACCGCGGTCGAGCTGCGCACCTTCGACCGGGAGACCCTGGAGACCCACTACGCCGAGCACGTCGGCCGCCCGTTCTACGAGCCGCTGCTGGAGTTCATGACCTCCGGTCCGTCGATCGCGCTGATCGTCGAGGGCGAGGAGGTCGTCAAGGGCATCCGGATGCTGGCCGGCGCCACCAACCCGCTGGAGGCCGGCTCCGGCACCATCCGCGGCGACTACGCGACGATCACCCGCGAGAACCTGATCCACGCCTCCGACTCCCCGGAGTCCGCCGAGCGCGAGATCAAGATCTTCTTCCCCGCGAACGCCTGACGCGGAGTCCGTCTTCGGACGCCACGCCCCGGCAGGGACGTTGGTACCGCCCCGGTCGGGACCATTGGCCCGGCCGGGGCATTCTTATCGTGAAATAGGGAACTGGGAACGCCGACACGGCGTCCCAATGCTCGGAGAAGCGATCACGCTCCGGACAATGGACGGTATGCCCCGCGTCGATGTCCGTGCCGTGCGGCGTGACTACGATGGACGCGACTCAAGGGCCCGGTACGGCAGCTCAGCCGGTCTCCGCCCAAGCGTGGGCGCGCATCCGTCCACCCCCCAAGAACTCCGAGCCCGGGAAGGCACCCACACCCCATGGCGAGCAACCTGTCCTTCATCGGCCGCGACTTGGCGATCGACCTCGGAACAGCCAACACGCTGGTGTACGTCAGGGGCAAGGGGATCGTCCTCAACGAGCCGTCCGTCGTCGCGGTCAACACCAACACCGGCGGCATCCTGGCGGTCGGCGCCGAGGCCAAGAAGATGATCGGCCGCACGCCCGGCAACATCGTCGCCATCCGCCCGCTCAAGGACGGCGTGATCGCCGACTTCGAGATCACCGAGCGGATGCTGCGCTACTTCATCCTCAAGATCCACCGCCGCCGCTACCTGGCCCGCCCGCGGGTCGTGGTCTGCGTGCCCTCCGGCATCACCGGCGTCGAGCGCCGCGCCGTCATCGAGGCCTCCTCGCAGGCCGGCGCCCGCCAGGTGCACATCATCGAGGAGCCGATGGCCGCCGCGATCGGCGCCGGCCTGCCCGTCCACGAGGCCACCGGCAACATGGTCGTCGACATCGGCGGCGGCACCACCGAGGTCGCCGTCATCTCCCTCGGCGGCATCGTCACCGCCCAGTCCATCCGGGTGGCCGGCGACGAGCTGGACAACGCGATCGTCCAGCACATCAAGAAGGAGTACTCGCTCCTCCTCGGCGAGCGCAGCGCCGAACAGATCAAGATGAGCATCGGCAGCGCCTTCGGCATGGAGGGCGAGAAGGACGAGCACGCCGAGATCCGCGGCCGCGACCTGGTCAGCGGCCTGCCCAAGACCGTCGTCATCTCCGCCGCCGAGGTCCGCGCCGCCATCGACGAGCCGGTCAACTCGATCATCGACGCGGTCAAGACCACCCTCGACCAGTGCCCGCCCGAACTGGCCGGCGACGTCATGGACCGCGGCATCGTGCTCACCGGCGGCGGCGCCCTGCTGCGCGGCCTGGACGAGCGGCTGCGCCGCGAGACCGGCATGCCGATCCACATCGCCGAGAACCCGCTCGACTCCGTCGCGCTCGGCTCCGGCAAGTGCGTCGAGGAGTTCGAGGCGCTCCAGCAGGTACTGGACGCCTCGCCGCGCCGTTAGCACCACGACGACACCATCCGACACTCAACTGAACGGGCCGGCGCCCCGGCCCCCCCCCCCCCCGGCGGCGCCCCGGGACAGCAGGCGCGATACGACCCCCCGGCGGGGCCCCCGACTAAACCCGGGCGCGGGGGAGAGGGGGGGGGGCGGGTCGG